>NZ_JCAFSV010000017.1:0-85318 GCF_059369595.1 Stenotrophomonas sp. YJH_SMC_25
ACGATCCCGAGGTTGCCGGCCAGCGGCCGGCACTACCGCCTTCCACCACCTGCGATGATGCTTGGATCTGGTAGAGCCGGCCGCTGGCCGGCTGCACCCGTGCACGATCCCGAGGTTGCCGGCCAGCGGCCGGCACTACCCTCCTCCGCGACCTACGACCAATAGGTGGCTGACAGGCCGCACCCCACCGCCCAGAATCGATCCATCGAACCTGGGAGGGTAGGCGATGGCCTCGACGGCAGCAGTACAGGACGGCTGGATGGCGCGCGCAGCGCTGCGCTCGGCCGCCTGGGCGGAAAAGTGGTTCCCCGATGCGTACGTGTTCGCGGTGCTGGGCGTGGTCATCGTCGCGCTGGCCGCGATGGGCTTCGGCTCGACCCCGCAGGCCACCGCCAGCGCCTTCGGTGACGGTTTCTGGAGCCTGATCCCCTTCACCATGCAGATGGCCTTCGTGGTCATCGGTGGCTACGCCGTGGCCACCGCGCCGGTGGTCGCACGCTTCATCGATTTCCTCGCCCGGGTGCCGCGTACCGGCCGCGGCGCGGTGGTGTACGTGGGCCTGGTCAGCATGCTCGCTTCGCTGCTCAGCTGGGGCTTCTCGCTGGTGTTCGGTGGCCTGCTGGTGCGTGCGCTGGCCCGTCGTACCGAACTGCGCATGGACTACCGGGCCGCGGGTGCTTCGGCGTACCTCGGCCTGGGTGCGGTGTGGGCCATGGGATTGAGCTCGTCGGCCGCACAGCTGCAGGCCAACCCGGCCAGCATGCCGCCGGGCCTGGTCGAGATCACCGGCGTCCTGCCGTTCACCGAAACCATCTTCCTGTGGCAGTCGATCGCACTGACCGCGGTGCTGATCCTGGTCTCGCTGCTGATCGCCTGGTTGACCGCACCGGCCGCCGGCAGTGCCCGCACCGCTGAAGACTTCCCCGGCGCCGCGCAGGCCGAGCCGGAGCCGTTGCAGCGTCGCACGCGCCCGGGCGAATGGCTGGAGTACAGCCCGCTGCTGACCGTGCTGCTCTCGCTGCTGGCGTTCGGCTGGCTGTTCAACGAGTTCGCCAACAAGCCGGTGGTCACCGCCATCGCCAACCTCAACACCTACAACTTCCTGTTCATTTCGCTGGGCCTGCTGCTGCACTGGCGGCCGCGCAGCTTCCTCAACGCGGTGGCCAAGGCGGTGCCCAGCACCACCGGCGTGCTGATCCAGTTCCCGCTGTACGGTGGCATCGCGATGATCCTCACCCACGCTGCCGGTGGCGATGGGCAGACACTGGCGCACCGGCTGTCGAGCCTGTTCGTGCACGTGGCCAGCACCGATACCTTCGCGCTGGTGATGGGCGTTTATTCGGCGGTGCTCGGCTTCTTCGTGCCCTCCGGTGGTGGCAAGTGGATCATCGAGGCGCCGTACGTGATGCAGGCCGCCAACGAACTGAAGGCACACCTGGGCTGGGCGGTGCAGGTCTACAACGCGGCCGAAGCGCTGCCGAACCTGATCAATCCGTTCTGGATGCTGCCGCTGCTGGGCGTACTGGGCCTGAAGGCACGCGACATCGTGGGCTTCACCTTCATCCAGCTGCTGGTGCACATCCCGCTGGTGCTGGGCCTGCTGTGGCTGCTGGGGATGACCCTGGCGTATGTGCCGCCGGTGATGCCCTGAATGCTGGGCTGGCTTGCCTGCGTGAGTTGGGAAGCCAGCCTCCTTCCGCGCGTGTTTCCGGCTGAGAACGCCATGAATGCGCGCCATGCTGACCACTGCATGAGCACATGCCGAACCCACATGAATTCTTCAGCCGCTTGTGCCACAAGGGCTTCTGCGCGTTCATTCACAGGCGTACACGCAGATGTAGCCGCGCACCCACGCATGATTAACCATTCGCTGCAGACGATGGCCACGTCCACCGCATTCCGCGAGTGGCTTTGGAGATCGGACATGGCACAGCAGAACCAGAACCAGAACCCGAACCAGAAGCAGCAGGGCCAGCAGAACCAGCAGGATCAGCAGCAGGGTCGTGGCCGCGACCAGCAGCAGCAACAGCAGCAGGAACAGCAGCAGCGCAACCAGCGCAACCAGCAGCAGGGTGGGCAGGACGAGGAAGAGTGACCTCGCTACCAGCTCCGGTGATGCAAAGCCCCGCCCCGTGCGGGGCTTTGCTTATTCCAGCACGCCGACACGCTGCAGCACCGGCGCTGCCGACATGTCGTTCGGATTGGTGCCGGGCTGATCCTGCGGTACGTCCATGCCCATGCCGCGGTACAGATCCACCCAGTGCTGGGCGATCTCCCCGGTCTGCGGGTTGCGGAAGTTCATCGGCTGCAATGCGAACACGTGGTGCGCACGGAAGGCGCGTTCGATGAAGTCCGAGCAGTAGTAGCTGTCCTCGTTCAACACATACGACGTGTTGTACGGCTTGCCCAGCATCGTGCGCGCGGTGGCGACCGCATCCTTGATGGCCGCCTGCTGCGGCGCATGCAGGCGATAGACCACGATCTGCCGCTGCTTGGCGCGCGCCTCCTGGCGGAACTCGACCAGCGATTGCCGGCGCGATCCTTTCTCGTCCGCATGCAATACCTCCCAGCCCTTCGGCGTGGAAGCGACCAGGGCGACGTGATCGAAGCTGGGCGCGCCCTGCTTGCCGGTGGCATCGTCAATGGCGGCACTGAGGCCGCTGCGGCCGGCGGTGACAAACAGCAGATCGCCTTCGTGGACATCGACGGCCATCGCCACCGCTGGCCACAGGGCGGGCAGCAGCAGGCCGATCAGGAGCAGGAGGCGATGCATGAGGACTCTCGGACAGGCGGAATGCCGGAATTGTAGGGCGCGCGGTAGCATGGAGCGACCGGACCGGATTCAGGATGAGCCCATGTGTCGATACCGTTCTGCCGCATTGCTGATGCTCGCCTGTGGCGTGGTGCTGGTTGCCTGCACGCCAGCGCCGCAGCCACCGCAGACAGCGGGCGAAGCCGGGCCTGCCGCAGCGGCGCCGGCGATCACTGCCGCCGAGCCCACACCTGTGGCTGCACGCAGTGAATGCCCCCACCCGGAATTCGATACATTCCTGAAGCATTTCGGCAATGAGATCGCGCTGCAGGAAAAGGCCACCGCCGACCCGCTGCTGGACAGCTACATCGATGCGGAGGCCGAGCCGGAACCGCGCAAGGTGGAGAGCCGGCTGGCGCTGGCCGATGTCGAGTGGCCGGTGATGCCCGATCCTGCCGCATTGGCCGGGCAGGGCCGCGAAATGCAGGTCAGCCCCCTGGCCGATGGGCAGCGACAGGTGCAGATCCGTATGCCGGACAGCAGCGACCAGCAGACCTACACCTTTGCGCAGACGCCGTGTTGGACACTGGTCAAGCGTGAGGACGAGTCGATCTGAAACCTGATCCGGCACAGGCGCGGCGGGCCAGTGACTGCTAGGCTCGATCCCTGGTCCAGGCAGGGAGACGCCGATGCAGGCTTTCAGGAAGCACGCCACCACCACCGCCATCGCAGCTGTGCTGGCGATAGCCTCCCTCAGCGGCGCCCAGGCACAGTCGGTGCATGCCGATGACCGCACCTACTTCGCCAATGCCACCGCCGAACAGGCCGCGCGTGACGCACTGGGCAAGCGCGTCGAGGCTCTGCAGCAGGCGTCCACCGTTGCACCCGCGGAACGCTTCCGGCAGGCCGAGGTACTGGAGGCGCAGTGCCTGCGCCATCACAGCTACCTGCACCTGCAGGCCGCCCGCAATGCGCGTGATCAGCGTCCGGCCCAGGCGCTGGACCAGGTGATGGGGCTGTGCAGCCGCATTGCCCGCAGCGGCCGCGCCGCTCTGCGCGAGGCGCCCGCGGATGCGCCATGGGCAGCACCCTATGGCTTCCTGCGCGCACGCGCGTTGAAGGAGGCCGCCGCCCCGGCCAACGCCGCGCTGGATGAGGCCGTGGAGGCACTGGCCGATCCGGCGCTGGACAGCTTCGCGCGCCTGCGTGGGCAGATCCTGCGCAGCGCCGAGTACCCGCAGATCGAGCACGGCGGCCGGCACTGGGACACGGGGCGCGACAGGCAGGCACTGGCCCGGCAGCCCGACCGCGCCCTGCGCGAGGCGGGCTGGAAGGGCTACTGGCAAGGCCTGCAATCGCGCCGTGAGCCGATGGCGTCGGTGCTGCTGGGGCTGGTGCAGGTGAATGACGCCGCGGCACGCCTGCAGGGTGACGGCTCGGCGCCGGCACATGGCTATCAGCGCATGGGCCTGGATACTGCCGCAGTGGATGCAACGCTGGTGGCGATCGAACAGCATGCGGGAGACCGCCGCGCCTATCAGGAGATGCTGCTGCACCACGCTGCGCGATCGGGCATCGACGCGCCGCAGATCTGGGATACCACGGTGCCCGATGCCGGCTACACGCCACCGATGCTGACGCTGGCGCAGCTGCGCGACAACGCCGCCGATGCCATGCAGCACCTGGGCCCGGCGTACGTCGCTGAACTGCGCGCGCTGCTCGATCCGGCCAGCCACCGCATGGATCTGGCCACCGAACGCGGTGACCGCAGCCAGGACGCGTTCTCCGTGAGCGCTCCCGGTGTGCCGGCAATGCTGTTCGTTGGTGTCCGCAGCGGGGACCTGGAAAGCGATGTCGAGATCGCCCATGAAGCTGGCCATGCCGTGCATGGCGAGTGGATGCAGCGGGGTCATGCGTCGCCGCTGCAGCGCAATGGCAGCCAGTGGCTGACCGAGGCGTTCGCGATCTACAACGAGCTGCGCTTCCGCGACCAGCTGTACCAGCAGGCACAGGACCCGCGTGCCAAGGCCTACTACCTGAAATCGCTGCTGGACGACATGGTGCTGCAGCTGTTCACCTCTTCCGAGGAAGCGCAGCTGGAGCGGTCGATCTACCAGGGCGTTGCCGCCGGCACGCTGGGCACCGCCGATGACCTGGACGCGCTGACCGGGCGGGTGCTCGCACGCTTCGGCCAGCAACCGGAGCGCTACCCGCAGCTGCGCAACACCTGGATCGGCAAGCGCCTGATGTATGAAGACCCGAACTATCTGGTGAACTACCTGTATGCGGGTCTGCTGGCCGTGCAGTTGTATGTGCAGGACCAGCGCGATCCCGAGGGGTTCCGTGCGCGCTATCTTGCCGTGCTTGGCGAGGGCTTCGATCGCGCGCCGGACGAGCAGGTGGCGCAACTGCTGGGGCACGCGCCTGACTGGGCGGCCCTGGTGGATGCCGATCTGCAGGTGTTCAACCAGACGGCGGCACAGCTGCAGGCGCTGCATGCGCAGATCGAGGCAGGGCAGGGTACGTGAAGATGCTGCGCAGGATGACGTGCACCTGGGCCACGGCATGGCTGTTGATGCTGTTGTGCCTGTTGCCGAGGGTGGTGATGGCCGGTGCTGCAGTCCCTGCGCTGGATGATCCGGTGGTGGACGCCGCCAACGCACTTTCGGCGGATACCCGCGACAAACTGCGCACGCAGGCATTCCAGTTGCAGGCGCGCACCGGCGCGCAGCTGCAGGTGATGGTAGTCAACCATGTTGGCGACGAAGGCATCGAAGCTTACGCACAGCGGGTGTTCGACCAGTGGCAGCTGGGCCGCGAAGGCGTTGACGATGGCGTGCTGCTGCTTGTGGCCGTGCAGGACCGCCGTGTACGCATCCAGACCGGCTACGGCCTGGAGGGCGCGATACCCGATGCCTATGCCGCCCGCATCATCGACAAGGCGATCGTGCCGCGTTTCCGCGATGGCGACCTTGACCAGGGCGTGCTGGATGGAACGAAGATCATAGTGGCGCTGATCGATGGCGAGGACCTGCCGGCATCGGAAGCGCCATCGATGCGCAACGTGCTGCCGCCCGATTGGCGCAGCGCGGACTCGGTGGTTGCACTGACGCTGCTGGCCGGCTTCCTTGCGGGTCTGTGGCGCTCGCCGCCCTCGGCGCAGGCGCACCCGGAGCGATTGCCGGCCTGGGCCCGCCCGCTGCTGGTGACGGCGGTGGTGGCCGCGGGCCTGCTGGCGGCGGCCATGTGGGCGCCACGCCAGGCACTGGCAGCGCTCTGCATCGTGTTGGCGTTGTGCGTACCGGTGGCGAGCCTGCTTGGCTGGTGCTGGCGCCGTAGCCGCGGTGTGCGCGTGGTGCTGCTCGGCATGCTCGGGGTCAGTTCGGGGTTCTTCGTGGTGATGGTGGTGCGTGGCCAGTTGCCACCCAGTCTGGCCTTGCACACGTCGCTGGACCTGGCGGTAGGCATCGTGGCCATGCTGGTGTTCTTCCTCGTACAGGCGTGCCGCGCGCGCTGGCACAAGGACCGCAGCAGCTTCGGGGTGAGGTGCGCAGTGCTGTTGCTGCTGACCGCTGGCTACGTGCTCTTCGCACTGCTGGCCATCGATCGCGCCGGCCCGGTTGCGCGCCTCGCCACGACGATCGGGTGGAGTGCCGGCACGCTCGTGCTGTACTTCACCTGGATCTTCACCATGCTGCCAGGTGAGAAGGCTCGCGGCAGCCGCAGATCATCCGGCGGCCACCGCAGCGCGTCCAGTTCGTCATCCAGCAGTTCGTCGTCGAGCAGCTCCAGCAGTTGGTCCGGAGGCGGCGGCCGCAGCGGCGGAGGCGGCGCGTCGGGCAGCTGGTAGATCAGGTCGCCTGCACACGCCAGCCGAGTGCAGCGTCCTCCACAACGCCCGGGCCGGCCACGTCGCCGACCTGCAGCAACAGCCCCTGCGCATTGGGCAGGTCCTTCTGCTCGGGGAACCAGCGCCGGTCCGCAGCGACCACGATCAGCAGCCCTTCGTCGTCGCCCATCGGCGCGAACTGCGCCGAAGGCGGGCTGATCGGTTGCAGGCCGAATCGCATGCTGGACTGTTCTCGCACGGCATCGACATCGTGGCTGGGCAGGCCGACCTCGCTCAGGCAGGTCAGTTCGCTGCCGTGGAAGGCGCCCTGATGCGTACTGTCGGGCAAGCGGCGGCGGCCGATCAGTTCCAGGATCAAGCCATCGGGGCCAGTGAAGTACACCGACTGCGACTGCCAGCTGCTCTCCAGCGCAAAGTAGTCCAGCCCCGCCGGATTACGCTGCAACGGCGTGCGCTCGCGTAGCCACGTCATCGCCTCGCCGAAGCGGTTGTCCGGTACGTTGAAGGCCAGGTGCACGCCTCCGAGCGGACGTCCTTCAGCGGGCTGCAGTTCGATCGTGCTCAAGCCGATGTGCACATGGGGGCCGATCACGCGTTGCTGCAGGACATCGTGAAAATACGCAGCGACGGCGCCGACATCGGAGACCGGCAGGGTGAGGTGCAGCAGGCGCATGATCGTTCTCCGTGGACGCGATCACTGTAGCGCCGGGCCGCATCCGGCGGCCACTAGCGCAGTGCGTCGGCGAAGAATCGCGTGGCTGCATCCACCGCCTGCCGGTGGGTTTTCGTCCTGGGAACCGCAGTGCTGCAGAGCTCGGGCAGCCTCTGCCCGCCGACAACGGTACAGGCCGCCAGGAAGTCGTAGTGACCCACGTCCGGCAGGCGTTGCAGCGTTGCGCGCGGAATCTGCGCCTGTGCGGCCTCACCATTGGTCTCCGGTGGCGCGACGGTGTCTGCGGCCCCCAACATGATCGATACCGGCTGCCGCAACGCGGACAGCTGCGCGGGCGCGAACGCCTGCACGATGGCGGGTGCCAGCAGGAACACGGCACGCACGCCGGGAATCGCGCGCTGTGCGTCAGCCTCGGCGATCCAGGGGGCAAGCGCGGGCGAAGCCGCAGCGGCCCGGCGCGCCTGCATCGTGTGCGTGGCCGCCTCCTGTTGCGGTTGGCAGACGCCGTCATCCGGGTGCGCGGTGCAGAAGGCCAGCAGTCGCTGCAGGCTGGGCCGTGCACCGGCTGCCAGCAGCGCGGTGTAGCCACCGGCCGAGAAGCCGACCACGCCCAGCCGCTCTGGATCGACATGCGGGCCCAGGATCGGATCGGCCTGCACGGCGGCCAACGCAGCGCGCAGATCATCCGCGCGCAGCCAGGTCAGCACGCTGCCGGGCAGGGTCATCTCGTTGGCACCGTTGTTGCCGGGATGATCGACCGCGATCACCAGATAACCGTCCCGCGCCAGCGCCGTGCCCAACCAGCCCATCATGCGTGCGCTGCCGCCGTTACCGTGCGACAGCAGCAGCGTCGGCAGGCGAGCCCCCGCGACGGGAGCATCCACCGCTGCGCGTCCGACCTCGAACAGCGGTGCGTCGGGCGGGCCGATGGTCAGGGCGGTTTCCCGGCTGCCGGCCAGCGCTGGGTACCAGACCGTGTAGCGCAGCGCGTCGTGGTGCTGCCCATCGCGTACAGCCGCGCTGGCCACCGTGGTGGCGCCGTGGCGCTCGCCGGCCGCCTGCGTCTCGCTGCCCTCGGCGATGGCAGTGGAGACCATGAGGATCATTCCCAGCACAGCGGCCATCATGCGCATCTTCAGTTCCTTGTCAGTTGGGACGTTCATCGACTGGCAACCAGATCTCCACGCCGCCGTTGCCGGTGTGCTCGTCGAAGCGGGTGTCGTAGCGCTCCAGATCGGGTGCATTGGCCAGGCTGAGGCCAGAGCCGGGCAGGTAATGATCCAGCAGCCAGAACCAGGTCGAGCGGATGGCCGAGATGTGCCCGCCGTGCCAGGCCACAAGATAGCGGCGCGCCGGCACGTCCACCCGTTGCCAGTGCGCCGGCACGGTCGGCAGCGCGCTGGCGGGCAGTGCGGCAATGTAATCGAAGCCGCCATCGTCGTCGCTGTTGCAGCACACACCGAAGCTGATCGGAGCGGGCGTCGGCCATTCGCGGTTGAGCTGCGCCCATTGGCCGGGAATTGCACCGCCACTGTCGCGGGTATGCCGCATGCCGATGCCCGCCACCTGGAAAGCGGGCGTGTCGAGCAGTCGCGGCGCCTCACCGCAGGGCGCCGGCGCATCGTCCACGCGGATCGCCTGCACCAGTGCCAGTCCGTCGGTGCCCTGTTCGCGTACCCGCTCTGGTGTCTGTCCGAACTGTTCGCTGAAGGCGCGGGTGAACGCGGCATGGGTGGTATAGCCGGCTCCCAGCGCGACCTGCAGGATATCCCCCGCCCCGTCGGCCAACCGCTGCGCCGCAGCGGTCAGGCGCCGTCCCCGCAGGTAGCGCACCACCGAGGTGCCAGTGCGGGCCTGGAACAGGCGTGACAGATGAAACGGCGACAGGCCGGCCGCAGCGGCGATATCGGCCAGCGCCAATGGCTGGTCCGCATGGGTTTCGATGAACCACAACGCCTTGCCTGCCGCGCTCATCCTGCCGTTCCCCGCATCCAATGCCGGCACAGTAGCGGATCGGCAGGCGCGGCGTTTAGCAGTTCTTGCGCTGCCGGGGCTTTGCGTCTGCCTGCGTACCGGCAACAATGCGTGCTTCATGGACGTGATGAGGGGCAGGGAGATGCGATCGACGACGTGGGATGCCAGGCCAGCGGAGCCCGGCCGATGATCGAGATGATCGAAATGCTGCTTGCCCTCTGGGTACTTCCCAGTCTGTTGACCCTGGCGCTGATGCTGCTGATGTTGTTCGGCGCGCCACGGTGGCGCGGCAATCCCTGGGTGTACCGTGTCGGCTTCGCGTTGCTGGGCGGGTTTCTGACACCGACGTTGTTGGGGGCCGGTCACGGTGGGTTGCCGTGCGCGACTATCGGCGGGCTGGTGATGATACTGACGCAGCTGCAATGGATCGGCGATCTGCAGGTCGACTTCATGGAGATCGGGATTCGCAACAGGGGCATCTGGATCATGTCCACCCCCGCGTTGGTGGTGTTCGCCGCCATGATGTTCGTTCCGCTGCGAACGGCACGGCCGGCCCGTTTCGGCTTTGGCGACGACGGCAACGGCAACGGCAACGGCAACGGCAACGGCAACGGCTAGCCGCTGTGTGCGGGGATGGGGCGTGGGTCTGCATTGCCCATCCATGCATGGCGTGGATCTACGGATGAGCCCTGGCAGGGGCCAATCTTGGTTGGCGCATCAAGCTGTCGCATTGACGTCATGGCTCCTTCACAGATCGCGCCGAGACTGCGCGCCTTGTCCAGCCCTGTTGTTTCCGAACAGGTGCTGGCCCTGTCGCGTCCTCCCGGAGCCCTGCCGTGCATCGTTCGAAGCTTTCGCGTTCCATCCTCCTTGCCCTTTCCATGGCCAGCGCAGGAGGCGCGATCGCAGCGGAGGCCGATGCGGTCGATGCCGCAGGCGGCAACCGCGCCGCACCCACCCAGCTCGACGCGATGCTGGTCACCGGTACCCGCGCGTCCAACCGCACCCAGTTCGAAACACTGGCGCCGGTGGACGTATTCACCAAGGAAGACATCACGTCCGTCGAATCCACCGACCTGAAGGACGTGCTGGCCCAGCTGGTGCCCTCGTTCGTGGTGCAGCGCCTGCCGATGGCCGACGGCCAGGTGTTCGTGCGCCCGGCGACCCTGCGTGGCCTGTCGCCGGACCAGACCCTGGTGCTGGTCAACGGCCGCCGCTTCCACCGCAGCGCGCTGCTCGGCAACCGTGGTGCACAGGCGGCCGACCTTGCACAGATTCCGACCAGCGCGATCAAGCGCATCGAGGTGCTGCGTGATGGCGCGTCGGCGCAGTACGGCTCGGATGCCATCGCCGGTGTCATCAACATCATCCTCGAGGATGGCCCAGGTACCGAGATCACCGCCGGCTATTCGCAGTACGCGCAGGGCGACGGTGCCTCGCGCGATTTCAGTGCGCGCACCGGCTGGTCGCTGGGCGACTATGGCAGCCTGGTGCTGTTCGCCGAATCGTCCAACTCCGACGCCACCTCGCGCACCCGCCAGCGCCCCGATGCGATCGCCTTCCAGGCTGCACATCCGGAGCTGGACGTGCCCAATCCGGTGCAGCGCTGGGGCCAGCCGGAACTGGAAAGCCGCCGCGTCGGCTTCAACGTGAAGGCCAATGCCAGCGAGACGCTGGAGCTCTATGCCTTCGGCCTGTACAGCCACAGCGATGGCGTCAGTGATTTCAACTGGCGCAACCCGGACACCACCACCGGCGCGTACCGCACCACCTCCATCTTCACCGGCTGGAACCTGCGCTCGCTGTATCCGGTCGGCTTCAGCCCGCAGTACGGCAACGTCCAGAACGACCTGCAGCTGGTCGGTGGCCTGCGCGGCGAGATCACGCCGAAGCTGCGCTGGGATGTCAGCGCCTCGTATGGCCGCAACGCCATCGACTACAGCTTGAAGAACTCGATCAATGCCTCGCTCGGCCCGGCCAGCCCGACCGACTTCGATCTCGGCCGCCTGACCCAGACCGAGAAGAACGCCAACGCCGACTTCAACTACGAGTGGGAGGTGGGCGCGCTGTCCAAGCCGATCAACGTCGCCTTCGGTGGCGAGTTCCGCCAGGAGACCTACCAGGTGCGCGCCGGTGACCCGGCGTCGTACGCGGTGGGTCCGGGCGCGGCCGCAGGCCTGGAAGCCAATTCCAATGGCGCGCCGGGCTTCTCGGCCAGCCAGGCCGGGCAGTGGAGTCAGCGCAGCAAGGCCGCCTACGTGGACATGGAAGTGCCGCTGGGCGAGCGCTGGAGCATCGGCGCGGCCAGCCGTTACGAGGACTTCTCCAGCTTCGGCAGCACACTGGATGGCAAGCTGTCGGCGCGCTTTGCGATCACCCCGGACGTGGCCCTGCGCGGCACCGTGTCCAGCGGCTTCCGCGCACCGACGCCGGCGCAGCTCAACACCACCAGCACCACCCAGGGCCTGGACACGCGCACGCTGCAGATCTTCACCAGTGGCCGCCTGTCGCCGAACGATCCGCTGGCGCAGCTGCTTGGAGCCAAGCCGTTGAAGCCGGAGGAATCGCGCACCGCCTCGCTGGGCCTGACCTGGCGCACCGACCTGGGCCTGTCCGGCTCGGTGGATGTCTACCAGATCAAGCTCACCGACCGCTTCAGCCAGTCGGCCAGCTTCGCCATTCCGGCCGGTACGCCCAATCCACTGGGCTACACCTCGGTGAACTACTTCACCAACGACTTCGACACCACCACCACCGGCGTGGACGTGGTCGGCAACTACCTGCGCGACCTCGGCGCCGGCCGTATGACGTTGACCCTGGCCTACAACTACAACCGCACCCACGTGGACAACGGCAGCACCTCGGTGGCCACCAACGAAACCCAGCGCGTGCTGTTCGAAGACCGGCTGCCCGAGCACAAGGGCAGTCTGACCGGCAGCTGGGACATCGGTGCCTGGTCGCTGATGGCGCGCATGCGCTACTACGGCGCCTGGACCGATTCCAGCGGCAACGCGGTGGGCGACATCTACCAGCGCTTCGGTGCGATGAGCTTCCTCGACCTGGCCGTGGGCTATCGCATCAACGAGCACCACAGCCTGCGCGTGGGCGCCGACAATGTGTTCGATCGCTACCCGGATGAGGCCACGTTCCAGGCCAGCCGTGGCCTGGTCTACTCGCGCAACGCGCCGTACGACACCGACGGTGCCAACCTGTACGCGCAGTACCGGCTGACCTTCTGATGGACGCTCGTCGTCGTTCCCTGCTGCGTGCCGGCACCCTGCTGCCGGCTGCAGCTGCGCTGTCTTCACTGCCTGCCAGCGCCGCTGCGCGCTACGCTTCGCCGATGGAGATTCCCTCGACGACCGTGGCGCCGGACGTGCTGGCCCACGATGAAGGCTATTGGGCCGCCGTGGCCAGCCACTTCGACATCACCGATGAAGTGAACCACCTGGAGAACGGCTACTGGGGCGCGATGGGTCGTGAGACGCTGGCCAGCTACCAGCGCCACACCGCTGAAGTGAATCGTGGCAACGCTTGGTATGGGCGCCGCGCGTTTCCGGCGCAATACATGGCGGTGCAGCGAGAGGTAGCCGAACTGCTGGGTGTGGGTGCTGATGAGATCGCACTGACGCGGGGGGCCACCGAGGCGATGCTGGCGCTGATCGGTGGCTACAACCGCCTGCAGCCCGGCGACCAGGTGTTGTATGCCGACATCGACTACGACAGCATGATCGGCGCGATGCGCTGGCTGCAGCAGCGTCGCGGCGTGCAGGTCGAGCGTATCGCGCTACCGGCCGTGCCCGACCACGCGCAGATCCTGCAGGCCTACGAGGCCGCGTTCGCGCGGTTGCCGCGCCTGAAACTGGTGCTGCTGACCCAGGTCAGCCATCGCCATGGGCTGGTGCTGCCGGTGGCCGAGATCGCCGAGCGTGCGCGGGCACGCGGTATCGATGTGATCGTTGATGCTGCCCATGGTTTCGGTCAGATCGACTACGCCGTGCCGGATCTGAAAGCTGACTTCGTGGGCATCAATCTGCACAAATGGATCGGCGCGCCGGTCGGTGTCGGCGCGATGTACGTGCGCAAGGGGCGCGTGGCGGACCTGGACCCGTACATGGGCGAGACCGATGATGGCCGTGTCGGCAGCCGCGTGCACACCGGTACGGTCAACTTCGCCGCCTACCTGGCACTGCCGGAGGCGATTGCCCTGCATCAGCGCGTAGGTGTGGCCAACAAGCAGGCGCGGCTGCGCTACCTGCGCGAGCGCTGGACCGTGCCAGCGCGGAAGATGGCGCACATCGAAGTGCTGTCTTCGCCGAACCCGGCGCTGGCCAGTGCGCTGGCCAGCTTCCGCCTGCGCGGGCGCACCAGCGTGGCTGACAACCTCGCGCTGCAGAAGCGCCTGCTGGATGAGCATCGGATTTTCACCACGTATCGCGATGGCCTGGACTCGGGTGCCTGTGTACGCGTGACGCCATCGGTGTTCACCCGGCCGGAGCAGATGGATGCGCTGGTGAAGGCCCTCTCCGCCTTGGCCTGACCCTGCTTTGGTGGGTGCCAACCTTGGTTGGCACATTCCAACCGTGCCGGGGAATCTTCCGCCGGCCAGCGGCCGGCGCTACCGGTCGGGTGGGTGCCGACTGTTGGTCGGCACATCCCATTCCACGATCTACCTCCGATCTGGTGGGTGCCAACCTTGGTTGGCACATTCCAACCGTGCCGGGGAATCTTCCGCCGGCCAGCGGCCGGCGCTACCGGTCGGGTGGGTGCCAACTGTTGGTTGGCACATTCCAACCGTGCCGGGGAATCTTCCGCTGGCCAGCGGCCGGCACTACCGGTCGGGTGGGTGCCGACCGTTGGTCGGCACATCCCATTCCAGGGCTACCGCTCGATCGCCGGCAACGCATCGGACAACAACAACCGATCAATCCGTCGCAGCGCACTCTCCAGCTGTCGGCGGTCCGCCGCCAGCCCCAGCGACAGCCGCACGCCATTTGGGTAAGACACGCCTTGCGGGCAGAACGCCGAAGATGGCGCAATCGCCAGCCCCTGCAGCTGTGCGGTACGCACCAGCGTGGCGTCGGTCCACGGCGCTGGTACCCGGCACCAGGCATGCAGGCCTTCCGCGCGCTGCAGCAGCGATGGCGCCAGCAGGTAGCGCGCCATGCGCATGCGCTCGCGTGCCTCGGTGCGCACCTGGGCCAGCAGTGACTGCGCCGAACCATCCAGCAACAGCTGGCTGGCCAACGCCGAGACCAGCGGATGACCCATCAGCCGCGTCGCCCGCAGTGCAGCCGTCATCGCCTCGGCATGCGCCGCGCTCGGGCAGCGCACGAAGGCGGTGCGCAGGCCGGGGCTGATCACCTTCGACAGCGTCGCCACGTAGAACACATGACGCGGTGCCAGTGCCGCCAGCGGTGTCGGTGCATCCTCGGCGAGGTGCCAGTAAGGATCGTCTTCGATCGCCAGCAGGCCCTCGCGCTCCAGCACGCGTGCCAGCGCTTCGCGCCGCTGCAGCGGCAGGGTCAGCGCGGTCGGGTTCTGGCAGGTCGGGTTGAGATAGACCAACCGCGCGCCGCTTTCGCGTGCCAGCCGGGCCAGCGCATCGGGACACATGCCGTGTTCGTCGCTGTCCACCGGCAGCAGCCGCCGGCCCAGTGCGGCGGCGGCCTGCAGCAGGCCCGGATAGACCAGCGCATCGCAGAGGATCGCATCATCGTCGCGGCCCTGGCTGACCAGGATCGCGGCAAGCGCCACCTGGGCGCCTTCGGTCAGCAGCAGGCAGGCGTCGTCCACCTTTCCCAGCATCGGTTGCAGCCAGCGCGCCGCTGCGTGGCGGTCGGTCGGGTTGCCGCCGCCCAGGTGATAGGTCATCAGGTTGGGCGCGTTGCTGCGTGCAAGCACGGCGGCGGCGCCGCGGCGCAGGGTCTCGGCCAGCGCATCGGCGTCGGGCACCGGTGGCACGTTCATGCTCAGGTCCACGACCTGGTCGAAGCCGGCCTTGGGCGGTGCGATGAAACTGCCTTGTGGCCCGCGTGCTTCGATCAGGCCGCGCTTGCGTGCTTCATCGAAGGCGCGGGTGACCGTGGTCAGGTCGATGCCGAGCTGCTGCGCCAACGCGCGCTGCGAGGGCAGGCGCTGTCCGGGTGCGAGGCCGCCACGGCGCACCGTGCGTTCCAGCGAATTGACGATGCGCAGGTAGATCGGCCCGTTGTGCGCGAGCACGTCCTGCACCCATTCGCGCGCTGCGACATCCGGTCGCGGCATGTACGGAGCATGTCGGGGCGTATCGTTGCTTCCAACGGCGGGAGCCTGTCCATAACCATCGGTCGGTTCGGACAGGTGACCGCCGTTGTTGTTTGCGGCGGCCGCACCGGCCAGCGTCAGTGATGTCATTGCGCGTCCTCAGCGCTTGGCCTGCCAGGGGCAGTAGCAGCCCACGGCAAGCAGTCCCTTTGGGCGCACGGTCTCGCCGCGCACCAGTCTGTCCAGCAGCGGTTCGACAAAGCTGTTGGCCGAGTTGCAGACCATGCCGATGCTGTACGGCCCGGCATAGGCGAGGTGGCCCTGGCGATCCCAGATGGCTACGGCGGGGCTGGCCGGGATGTGTTCGATACCGTCGATGGTCGGCAGGTTGATCACCTTGTTGCGCAGCGGCTCGGGCAGCTCGCCCTGGGTACCGGGGCGGCGGATCGCATAGAAGTCGATGCCGGCGCGGCGGTACATGCTGATCAGGTAGCTCAGGTGCGCACCGGTCTCGCGGTTGCACACGCCGCAGGCCGGGTCCCAGAAATGCACCACGCGGATGCGGCCGGTATCACCGGCCAGATCGGCCGGCAGGCGCAGTTGCGAGTCGTCGAAGACGATGGCCTGTTCGGTGAAGGTGGACTGCGCGCTGTAGCCGAAGTACTGCCACAGCGCAGCCGCCACGCCGGCCATGAACAGGCAGGCGAGGGCGATCATCGTCGGCAGCAGCCAGCGGCGACGCGGCGCGGCTGCGCCCATCAGGACGCGTCCCCGCCGAACTTGTGCACGTACTGCTTGCGCATCTCGCGGCAGGAATCGGCCTGCGCGCGGCGCTGGATCTCGCTACGCGACGGATCCTCGCTGCGCTGCAAGCACTGCTCGATGGCGTGGCGTTCGGCGGCCTGCACGTCCACGGTCTGCGGCTGCAGGCAGACCCAGGCCAGCGCGGCCAGCATCAACACCACAAAGCCACCGCACCCGGCCATCACCAGGTGGAACTTCAGTTTCTCGGCGCGCATCGATGCACGTCCCTTCATCCATACATTGCATACAAAATATCATCTTGTATGGATGAAGTGCCATGCACCCGGTTCAGACGATGGCGTTGTGCCGGGCCTCGGGGGCTTCGGACAGAATCTCGTTCAGCTTGGCCAGCGCCCCGGCCAGCGCGCCCTGGTCGACCGCGCCGCCCAGCGACAGGCGGATCGCGTTGCCCGGCGGCGGCTCTTCCACGCTGAAGGCATCCGAGCTGGCGATGCCCAGG
This sequence comes from Stenotrophomonas sp. YJH_SMC_25, assembly GCF_059369595.1. Classification (NCBI taxonomy): domain Bacteria; kingdom Pseudomonadati; phylum Pseudomonadota; class Gammaproteobacteria; order Lysobacterales; family Lysobacteraceae; genus Stenotrophomonas; species Stenotrophomonas sp. YJH_SMC_25. The sequence goes on from NZ_JCAFSV010000017.1 coordinate 16,760, forward strand.
CCCTGTTCCTGTGCGGCCTGGATCAACCGGTACTGGTCCAGCCGTGGCGGCAGCGGCAGCCACACATGCAGGCCGGCCGGATGCGCCTGGGCGCGGGGCGGCAGGAACTGCGCGGCAATCGCCTGGCGCTCGCGCAGTTCCTGCTGGAAGCGCTGCACCATGTCCCGGGCCTGGCCGCTGCGGATCCACTGCGACGCCACCGCCACCATCGACTGGGTCGGCATCAGTGCGATCGCACGCAGGGCGTCCAGCACCGGTTCCATCGGCTCGCCGGCCGGCACCACCAGGTAGGCGGTGCGCAGGCCCGGCGCCAGGCACTTGGACAGGGTGGAGATGTAATACACCGGGCAACCGGCGTGGCGGTGGGCGGCCAGCGGTGGCGCGGCGTCACCGGCCAGCAACCAGTAGGGATCGTCTTCGATCACGGTCAGATCGTGGCGCTCCGCCACCGCCAGCAGGGCCTGCCGGCGCTGCGCCGACATCGTTGCCGTGGTCGGGTTCTGGATGGTCGGCACCAGGTACAGCAGGCGCGGGCGACGTAGCTGGCAGGCCTCCTCCAGCGCGCCCGGCAGCATGCCCTCGGCGTCCATCGCCACCGGCACCACGCCCCGCTGCAGCACGCGCGCGGCGGCCAGCAGGCCCGGGTAGGTCAGCTGCTCAGCGGCGATCAGCTCGCCCGGCTGGGTGCGGGCCAGGATCAGCGCGCACAGCGCGGTCTGCGCGCCCGGGCAAATCACCACCTGGTCGGCACCGACCGTGCCCAGCATTGGCGCCAGCCACTGCACGGCGGCGGCGCGGTCCTCACGGGTGCCGGCGCCGACGTGATAGCTCATCAGTTCGCCCTGGCCCAGCTGCTGGCCCACGTGCTGGAAGCCGGCCTCCATGCCCTGTGCGAACGGCGCGCTGCCCAGCAGCGGCGGGATGTTCATGCTCAGGTCCACCGAGGTGCTGCGGTTGCCGGCCGACAGCGCGATGAAGGTGCCGCCGGCGCCCTGCGCGTCGAGCAGGCCGGCCTGGCGCAGCTCGGCGAAGGCGCGGGTGACCGTGGTCAGGTCCACGCCCACCTGCTGGGCCAGGTCGCGCTGCGGCGGCAGCCGGTCGCCCGGGCGCAGCACGCCGTCATCCACCGCCTCGCGTACCTGCTGGGCAATCTGCAGGTACAGCGGGCCGGCGCCCTCGCGGAAGGGGCGAACCCAGGTGCGATTGGGGTGTTTCAGGCGGCGGCCGGCGGCAGGTGGCGTCATCGGTCAGTTTTTTCCATACGTGCAGATGCACAATTCCATACAATGATGTATCTTGTATGGGCTTGATTGGAGTGGTTCGCCTGCTTGTAGGCGACCTCGTACCCACAGTGTAGCCGCTCCACGCCCGGGCGCTGCGCGCAGGCGAGCCGGTCAAGCGCGCTTCTTCAACAGGGTTGACCTCCAATGAATATCTGCTGGAACCGCATCCGCCTGGCGCTGGTCGCCCTGGCCTGCGTCGGCCTGTCGGGCTGTGACTGGGTGCTGCTGGATTCGAAGGGCATGGTCGGGCTCGCCCAGCGCGACCTGATCCTGATCTGCATCGGCCTGATGCTGATCGTGGTGATACCGGCCATCGTGCTGACCTTCGTGTTCGCGTGGCGCTACCGCGCCGGCAACACCAAAGCCAAATACATGCCTGACTGGTCGCACTCCACCAAGGTGGAGATCGTGGTCTGGGGCGTGCCGCTGATCATCATCGCGGTGCTGGCGGTGATCGTGTGGAAGTCGACCCACGAGCTGGACCCGTACAAGCCGCTGGACGTGGCCGGTGAGCCGCTGCACGTGGACGTGATCGCCACCGACTGGAAATGGGTGTTCGTGTATCCGGATCTGGGCATCGCCACGGTCAACCAGCTCAACTTCCCGGCCAACCGCCCGCTGGCGTTCAACATCACCTCCAACTCGACGATGAATACCTTTTTCATCCCGCAGCTGGGAGGGCAGATCTACGCGATGGCCGGCATGCGCACGCAGCTGCACCTGATCGCCAACGAGCCCGGCCAGTTCCGTGGCATGTCCGGCAACTACAGCGGGCATGGCTTCTCGAACATGAAGTTCATCGCCACTGCCAGCAGCAACGAAGACTTCGATCGCTGGGTGGCCGAGGTGCGCAGCGCGCCGGACGCGCTCAGCTTCACGCAGTTCAAGGCGCTGGCCGCACCGTCGAAGAACGTACCGGTGCAGCACTTCTCCAGTGTTGAACCGCTGCTGTTCAAGAAGGTCATCGACCAGTTCATCGGCGTCGGTGAGAACACCGCTGCTGCTACCCCGGCGGGCGCTGCCGGCGGTGCCCAGGTTTCCCAGGAGTAACGAACATGTTGGGTAAATTGACGTGGGAGGCCGTGCCACTGCACGAGCCGATCGTCGTGGTCACATTGGCGGCCATGGTGCTGGGCGGCCTCGCGCTGCTCGGCGCGGTGACGTACTTCAAGCTGTGGGGTCCGCTCTGGCGTGACTGGTTCACCACCGTGGACCACAAGAAGATCGGCATCATGTACGTGGTGGTGGCGCTGGTCATGCTGGTGCGTGGCTTTGCCGATGCGCTGATGATGCGCGCGCAGCTGGCGGCGGCCGGGCCGGGCAGTGACGGCTTCCTGCCACCGGAGCACTACGACCAGATCTTCACCGCGCACGGCGTGATCATGATCTTCTTCGTGGCCACCCCGTTCGTGGTCGGACTGATGAACATCATCGTGCCGCTGCAGATCGGCGCGCGCGACATGGCATTCCCGTTCCTCAACGCCTTCAGCTTCTGGATCTTCGTGGTCGGCGCAGCGTTGATGATGATCTCGCTGGGCGTTGGCGAATTCGCCATGACCGGCTGGGTGGCCTATCCGCCGCTGTCGGGCATCGAGTTCAGTCCAGGCGTCGGCGTGGACTACTACATCTGGGCATTGCAGGCTTCGGGCGTCGGCACATTGCTGACCGGCGTCAACCTGTTCATCACCATCCTGCGCATGCGTGCGCCGGGCATGACCCTGATGAAGATGCCGGTGTTCACCTGGACCGTGCTGGTCACCAGCGTGATCATCATCGCCGCCTTCCCGATCCTGACCGTGGCGCTGGGTGCACTCACCCTGGACCGTTACCTGGACTTCAACTTCTACACCAACACGTTGGGTGGCAACCCGATGATGTACGTGAACCTGGTGTGGGCCTGGGGCCATCCGGAGGTGTACATCCTGGTGCTGCCGGCGTTCGGCATCTTCTCTGAAGTGACTGCCACGTTCGCGCGCAAGAAGCTGTTCGGCTACAAGTCGATGGTGGGCGCCACGCTGGCGATCGGCATCCTGTCGTTCATCGTCTGGCTGCACCACTTCTTCACCATGGGCTCCGGTGCCAGCGTCAATGCCTTCTTCGGCATCATGACGATGATCATCGCCATCCCCACCGGCGTGAAGATCTTCACCTGGTTGTTCACCATGTACGGCGGCCGCGTCGAATTCAGCGTGCCGATGCTGTGGACCATCGCCTTCCTGGTCACCTTCACCATCGGTGGCATGACCGGCGTGCTGCTGGCCATTCCGGGTGCGGACTTCCTGCTGCACAACAGCCTGTTCCTGGTCGCGCACTTCCACAACACCATCATCGGCGGCGCGCTGTTCGGCTACCTGGCCGGCTTCGCCTACTGGTTCCCGAAGGTGTTCGGCTTCACCCTCAACGAGCGCCTGGGCAAGTGGTCGTTCGCGTGCTGGGTGATCGGCTTCTACCTGGCCTTCATGCCGCTGTACATGCTGGGCTTCATGGGTATGACCCGTCGCATGAACCAGTACGACAACCCGGCGTGGACGCCGTACCTGATCGCCGCCTTCATCGGTGCACTGTTCGTGTTCGCGGGCATCATCCTGATGCTTGTGCAGATCTACGTGAGCGTGCGCGACCGCAAGCGCAACCTGGACCTGACCGGCGACCCGTGGAACGCACGCACGCTGGAATGGGCCACGCCGTCGCCGCCGCCGTTCTACAACTTCGCCGTGGTGCCCAAGGCCGATGAGCTGGACGCCTTCCACGAAGCGAAGAAGCGCGGCCTGCCGCCGCCGCCGAAGAAGTACGCACCGATCCACATGCCTAAGAACACCGGCGTGCCGCTGGTCCTCAACATCTGGATCCTGGTGCTGTGCTTCGCCCTGGTCTGGCACATCTGGTGGATGGCCGCGGCCAGCTTCATCGCGATGATCGTGACACTGATCGTGCGGTCCTACGACGAGGACGTGGACTACTACGTCAGTTCCGACGAGGTGGCGCGCACCGAAGCGGCCAACCTTGCCAAGCTGAAGGAGGTACGCGCATGAACCTGTTGACCCGCCCCGAGCTGGCCAGCGACACGCAGGCGCACGAGGACCACCACGAGCACGACCACGGCCACGAACAGGGCGGCATGAAGGTGTTCGGCATGTGGGTCTACCTCATGTCCGACCTGGTGCTGTTCGGTTCGCTGTTCGCCTCGTACGCGGTGCTCAGCACCGCCTACGCCGGCGGCCCCACCGGCAAGGACCTGTTCTCGCTGCCGTTCGTGATGGCCGAGACCTTCCTGCTGCTGGTCTCCAGCATCACCTACGGCCAGGCCGTACTGGCGATGCATCGCCACGACACCTCGGCGGTGCTGCGCTGGCTGGGCGTGACCTTCGTGCTCGGTGCCTCGTTCATCGGCATGGAGATCTACGAGTTCTCGCACCTGATCCACGAAGGCGCAGGCCCCAGCACCAGTGCCTACCTGTCGGCGTTCTTCGCGCTGGTCGCCACCCACGGCCTGCACGTGGCCAGCGGCCTGATCTGGATGGCGGTGGTCATGCACCAGGTCTACCGCCGTGGCCTGACCCCGACCAACATCACCCGCGTGTCGTGCCTGAGCCTGTTCTGGCACTTCCTGGACCTGGTGTGGATCTGCGTCTTCACCTTCGTCTATCTGATTGGAGCCTTCTGACATGGCCCACGTCGAAACTTCGCGCGCCGGCAATGCGCACGGCTCCACCAAGTCCTACCTGATCGGCTTCGTGCTATGCGCGCTGCTGACCGTGGTGCCGTTCGCACTGGTGATGAACCCGGTGCTGTCGCGGCCGCTCACGCTGTTCCTGCTGGTTGGCTTCGCGGTGGCGCAGATCCTGGTGCAGCTGGTCTATTTCCTGCACATGGACCGCAAGTCCGAAGGTGGCTGGAACCTGGCCAGCTTCGTGTTCACCCTGGTGATCCTGTTCATCATCGTCGCGTTGTCGGTCTGGATCATCTGGAGCATGCACTACCACATGATGATCAACTGAGCCTGCGAACCGTGAAAGGCATTGCGTTCCCCCAACGTGGCCTGCGGCTGGCCGCAGGCCTGCTGCTCGGCCTGCTGGCCGGCTGCAGTGCGCAGTCGCGCATGGACTTCTACTCCAAGGACATCGCCTGCGAAGAGCTCGGCCAGCAGTGGTCGATGCCCGACAGCCACGGCACCGTGCGCGGCCCGAAGGACCTGCAGGGGCAGGTGACCTATCTGTTCTTCGGTTTCACCAGTTGCCCGGACGTGTGCCCGACCACCATGGTCGAGCTGAGCCAGGTCAAGCACCTGATGGGCAAGGATGCCGACCAGCTGCAGGTGGTGTTCGTCAGCGTTGACCCGGCCCGCGACACCCCGGAGGTTGCGCGGACCTACGTGGAAGCGTTCGACCCCAAGGCAATCGCACTGGTCGGCAACGAAGCGCAGCTGGCGGCGATGGCCAGCGACTTCAAGGCGTTCTACGAAAAGGAACCCGGTCAGGTACGGGATACCTACACGATGAGCCACATTGCCGGTGGCTACGTGTTCGACCGCCAGGGGCGACTGCGCCTGTTCGCGCCGTACGGCATGCCGGTGGAAAAGCTGTTCTCGGACGTGCAGCGCCTGCTGCTCGAGCCCGGCCACCCGGCCGCCGGCAACGACGCGCTGGCCAGCTGCCACCTCAAGCACAGCGGCACACTCGCCGCCCGCTGACGCCACCTCCACCGCGGTGGGTGCCGACCGTTGGTCGGCACACCCCCACACCAATCCCCGGCCGGCCAGGAGAGCCAGCCGGCCGGGGCACCGCTCAACGCCTTACTTGGTCTCTTCCCACTGCACCACGTCCGGCTCGGTGGCGCGGATACCGGCGGTGGACAGCAGCCTGGTGGTCGCATCCAGTGCCGCGTTCACCGACGGATACTCCACGATGGCCTGGCCCGAAGCCTTCGACACCTTCACCACGGTGCCACCGGTGGCCGTAGCCGCGCGCTGGGCCGATGCCGCATCGGTGAAGAACACCTTGACCCGCGAGGTCGCCACCACCGGCGCTCCGTCGCGGGAGACCGCCGCCGCGAACTTGCCGGCACCGGCATCAGCAGGCGCGGCCGCTGCGCCATCCAGCGAACGCTTGGTACGCGAACTGGTGGTCGCCGCCGCCTGCGGGGTGATCGTGAACTGACCGCCGCTGGCCTGCTTCACGGTGGTCGAGGGGGATAGCTGGAAGCGCGTGCCGCCCACATCGAACGAACGGCCGGTAGCGGAGGCCTTCAGTTCCTGCGCATCCACGGTCGACAGGGTCCTGGCTGGAGGGGTCTGCCCCGAGCTCTGTGCCCAGGCAGGGGAGGTCATCGCCGCGAAGGCGAGCGTGCTCAACAGAATGGTGGTCTTCATCATCAGTGCCCCAGAACGCGGATCTTGAAGAATTCGAGGTTGCCACGCGATGCAGCGGTCGCGGCCTGCCCCATGTCGGTCACTTCCAGCGTCCAGGTGCCGCTGGCACTCTCATCCAGGAAGGCATTGCTGGACAGCAGGTCCCAGCTGGTGAAGTTGCTCTGCGCGCCACCCGTGCCCGAACCGATCGCGGTGAACGCCGGTTGCACCACGCTGCGGGTGCCGCTGGGCGACACCAGCACGAACTGCAGCTGGCGCGTGTTGCGGTGGTTGACCCGGAAGCCCAGCTGCACGCTTTCGATGTTGCGCGCGCCGTTGGCCAACTGGAAGGTCAGGCGTGCGGCGGCAGCCGAGGTGTTGCCGATGGCCACGGTACGCGTGGTGTTGCGCCAGCCGCTGTCGACCAGCGCACCGAGCGACTGGAAGTTCTCGGCGACCTGCACTGCACGTGCAGCGTTGACTACGCCGAAGCCGTACCAGTTGCTGTAGGCACGGCCGGCAGCATTCACCGTCCAGCCCGGCACCAGCGTGCGCCCGTCGGCCAGTGTCACCGCCGGCTGGTTCGGGTGGTTGCGGGTGGCGGTGGTGGCCAGGATGTACTTCACATCGCGATAGGACAGGTTCGGATTGGCTTCCAGCACCAGTGCGGCCACGCCCGACACCATCGGTGCCGACGCGGACGTGCCGTTCATCTTGGCGGTGTAGTTGCAGGTGCTGTCGATGGCCGACAGGTTGCTGTCCAGCGTGTTCTGGCGGTTGGTGTTCTTGTTGCTGCCCTGCGCGCACCCGGTCACGTCGGTGGTGACGATGGCCGGGTCGTAGGCGCGTGCCACCAGGCCCGGGGCGTACTGCGCCTGCAGGCCGTACTCGCCGCCAAAGGCCGACACCCACAGCGCCGAGCCGGTGGAGGAATACGACGAGCGCACGCCATCGGCGCGCACCGCGCCTACGGTGATGACGTTGAACAGGTTGTTGCGCGGGTCGCGGCCAGCCGGCACGCAGCCGGTGTTGCGGTTCTTGGTGTCGGTGGTGCAGACATCCTGGGTCTGGCTGATCGAGGCATTGTTGAAGTTGTTACCGGCCGACTTCACGTAGATGCCGCCGCGGCCACCGCGCGTACCCGACAGGGCTTGCTCATACGAACGAATCGTGTTTTCGCTGTACGCCAACGGCAGGTTCGGATTGCCCGGGCCGGCGCCCCAGCTGTTGTTGAACACCTGCACGTCGGCCGACTCCGCGCCGTCCCACCAGGCGTACTCGATGTTGCTCTGCTGGTTGCCCAGGGCTGAGCGCGAAATCGGGTTGAAGCCCTTCAGCGTCGCCGCCGGGGCCACACCGCGCACGCCCAGGTTGTTGGCGCCCACCGCACCGGCGATGCCACCGACCATGGTGCCGTGGTTGTCGACATCCGGGTTGGTCGGGGTGGGGTTGTTCGAGCCATTGGTGAAGTTCTTGCCGGCCACCGCGGCCACGTTGGCCGCCAGGTCCGGATGCGCGATCTGCAGGCCATCGTCGACGATGGCGATGGTGACGCCCTGGCCACGGATGCCATTGCGGAACAGGCCATCCACGTTCAGATCGTTGCCGGCCACCGGCAGTGTGTCGGCCGGGACCGTCTGACCGGTGTTGAGCAGGTGCCACTGGATACCCGCCAGCGGATCAGCCTGTTGGGCCTGGGCGGTGGCGGCCAGGCTGCCCAGCACCAGGGCAGTGGCGAGGGCCAGGCGCGCAGAGCGCGGTGGCGCGGAGCGTTGCGTGTGTCGCTTCATACACGAATCCTTCTGTTGTGAATCGGCATGGCAGGACGGCGGGGCGGAACTACCCCATCGCAACGAGCCAAACGCGACACAACGAAGAACTCCCTACCTCTTCACACCCGCAATGTGCGAATGTGCCAATTGCGTCACAAACACTTAGTACGTCAGGTTATGACAGGGCGCGCGAATGCCTTCACGCCATCTTCGCGCGCTTGCTTCCGGTGCGGGAAACTCGGGTAATCACATGCAAGTGAAGACACATGAAGAATGGACGCCAGCGTGCACGTGCGCGCGCAGACCAGACCCCGCTCTCGGTTGCCGCCATCCGCAAGGTGGTGCTGTCGATGTACCACCGTCGCCACGATTACTGGACCGATGCGGATATCGCCGAGCTGCTGCCGGCGCTAGCCACATTCAATATCACCACGGTCAAACAGTTGCGCTTGCTGATGAAGCGGCACCGACGTGCGCTGCTGCAGGAGGAAAGAGTGAAGATGCGTAGGGCGCAGACACTGCACCTGCTGGCTGAGGATGGTCCCTGTGGCATCGATGTGCACGCCAATACCAGCTTCTACGCCATCGGCGGCCTGGTCCGCACCAGCATGGAACACGAATTCGGCTTCGAGACGATGCTGCCTTTCCACGAGGTGCGCGAGGACGAACCCGCGTAGCGCGGTGCCCTCCCGGCGGATGTGGCAGCCCCGCCGGGGCATCATCGCGCGCCCTCACAGCCCGCTGTGCTACTACAGCCCGTGCACCCTTCCGCACGGAGCACGATGATGGTCAATCCGCTCGCCCAGGCCCATCGCGGGTTCGGCACCACGCTGTTCAGCCTGTTGAACCCGATACCCTTCGGCTTCTTCGTCGGTGCACTGATCTTCGACGCGATCTACCTCAACAGCGCCGAGGTGATGTGGGGCAAGGCCGCCGCCTGGCTGATCACCTTCGGCCTGATGATCGCCATCCTTCCGCGCCTGATCAACCTGTTCGCGGTCTGGCGCCGCAACGGCACGGCCACCCGTATCGACCGCATCGACTTCTTCCTCAACCTGGTCGCGGTGGTGCTGGCCATCTGGAACGCCTTCGTGCACAGCCGCGATGCGTATGCCGTTGCAGTGCCGGGCACGATCCTGTCGGCGCTGACCGTGGCCCTGATCGCCTTGGGCCTGATCCTGCTGTCACTGCAGCCGCCGGTGCTGCAGGGAGGTCGTCATGGCTAAGCACATCCTGCCCACCGTCGCCGCCTTGGCATTGGCCGCCGCCCTGTCGGCCTGCGCCGGCAAGGCCGAGTACCATCCGGCCGACCAGTCGGGCCCGCAGCCGCCGCTGCCCAAGCCGGCCAACTTCCTGATGCCGCCGATGCAGGTACCCAAGGGCGTTGGCTGGGCTGATGGACAGACCCCCACGGTGGCCGAAGGCCTGAAGATCGAGCGCATCGCCGCCAATCTGCAGCATCCGCGGCGGCTGCTGACCCTGCCCAACGGCGATGTACTGGTGGTGGAAGGCAACGGCCCCGGCGAAGAACCGGTCACCACGCCCAAGCAGTGGATCGCCGGCAAGGTGAAGGCGCGCTCGGGCAAGGCCGGCAAGGGCGGCAACCGGGTCACCCTGCTGCGCCGCACGCCGGGGACGAACACCTGGACCCAGCATGTCTACATCGAAGGCCTGCATTCGCCGTTCGGCATCCAGCTGATCGGCGACACGCTGTACGTGGCCAACACCGGCAACATCATGCAGTACCACTACGTGCCCGGCGAAACCCGCATGTCCGACAAGGGCCGCGAGTTCACCGACCTGCCCAGCACCATCAACCACCACTGGACCAAGGAACTGCTGGCCAGCCGCGATGGCAGCAAGCTGTACGTGGGCGTGGGCTCCAACAGCAACATCACCGAAAATGGTCTTGCCGTCGAATACCGCCGCGCGGTGGTGCTGGAAGTGGACGTGGCCACCCGTGGCAGCCGCATCTTTGCGTCGGGCATCCGCAACCCGACCGGGCTGGACTGGGAGCCGAGCACTGGCCAGCTGTGGGCAGTGGCCAACGAGCGCGACGAGATCGGTGCCGACCTGGTGCCTGATTACCTCACCTCGGTGAAGGAGGATGGCTTCTACGGGTGGCCCTACAGCTACTACGGCCAGCACGTGGACGAGCGCGTGCAGCCGCAGCGGCCGGACCTGGTGGCCAAGGCGATCACACCGGATTACGCCATCGGCTCGCACGTGGCGCCGCTGGGCCTGCTGTTCTACACCGGCCAGGCGCTGCCGCCGCAATACCACGGCGGTGCCTTCATCGGCGAACACGGCAGCTGGGACCGCTCGCCGCTGAGCGGCTACGAAGTGGTCTACGTACCGTTCAAGGACGGCAAGCCGACCGGGCGGCCGCAGACCGTGGTCAGCGGCTTCGCCTCGAAGGACGAGAAGACCCTGATGGGCGCACCGGTGGGTATGGCCATGGATGCCGAAGGCGCGCTGCTGGTCGCCGACGACGTGGGCGACGTGGTGTGGCGGGTGTCGGCCAAGTAGCTGTGTAGCATCGAGCCATGGCCGAAGAACATCCGGTAGAGTCGACTGTCAGTCGACTCGCGCGCGCAGCGCGTGCTTCCCCGGTAAGCAGCGAAGGGCAGTCGACACTACCCTGTCGACTCCGCCCTGCCGGTTCTGCCACCGGGTTCAGCGTGCCCGGAACCCGCTGAACACCGACTCGGCGGCAAACCCCACGCCACCCAGCAACACGCCGAAATACACCACCGTGGCCACCAAGAAGCCATAACCGGCCACTACCGCCGCACCATCGCGCTGGATGAAGCCAATCGCAAAGGACATCAGCGCCAATGCCGGCAGCGTGTTGCTGAAGGGAATCGGTCCGGCCGGCGCCATCAGCAGCAAGGTGGCGAACACCAGCATCAGGTTGTTCAGGCGCATCATCTTCTTCGAGCGCACCATCACCGCCAGCCGCATCGGCCGCGACAACCGCTCCATGCGGTGCACCCACTTCAGCGCACGGCCGAGGTTGGCCTTCAGCTTGTCGGTGGCGATCTCGCGGCGCGCCAGTTTCTGCGGTACCCACAGCGGGCGGTTGCGCACCCGGCTCAGGCCGATCAGCAGGATCGAGGCGCCAAACACGGTACTCAGCCCCGGAATCGACACCGGAATAATGAAGATGGCCGAGAGCAGGATCACGATCAGCAACAGGCCTTCATCGCCCAGCGCACTGAGCAGGGTGCCGACCCTCACCTGGTCGCCGGGCAGCTCGTCGATCATCTGCTCGATCTGCTGGGCCAGGGGGGCGCTGTCGTCGGTTTCGGGGGCACGGTAGGTCATGCGTCGCAAGCTTCTCCAGGGAAGGGCGGTCAATGGGCCGTCCTGCGGTGGGGAACGCACAGGCTCCTGCAGTATCCCGGCCAACGTGGGCAAAGAGGTGAACCGGCCATGAGGGGGTAAACTGGCGTGCCCCGCACGAGTTGAACGCAATGGACATGGGCCGCAGGCAATCGACCATCGAACTGGTCGCCATCGACATGGATGGCACCCTGCTGGACCCGTCGCACCAGCTCACCCCACGCGCCAGGAAGGCCATCGCGCAGGCGCGCGCGCTGGGCGTGCACATCGTGCTGACCAGTGGCCGCCCGGTTCCGGGCCTGGCGCCGTACCTGCACGAGCTCGGCATCACCGGCAACGACGACTACTGCATCGCCTGCAATGGCGGCCTGGTGCAGCGCGTCGGCACGCGCGAAACCGTGGTCGACTATCCGCTCAGCTTCGACGATTTCCTGTTCTGCGAGCAGGTGGCCCGCGAAGTGGGCGTGCACTTCCAGGCGCTGGACAGCCAGCGCATGTACACGCCCAACCAGGACATCAGCTACTACACCGTGGCCGATTCGCATCTCTCGCGGATGCCGCTGTCCTATCGCCGCGTGGAAGACATGGACCCGTCGATGTCCTTCATCAAGCTGATGATGATCGACGAGCCCGAGGTACTGGATGCCGCCATCGCGCGCCTGCCCAGCGCGCTGACCGAGCGCTTCGCGGTATTGAAGAGCGCGCCGTACTTCCTGGAAGTGTTCGACCACCGCGCGGGAAAGGGCCCGAGCCTGCAGAAGCTGGCCGAGCACCTGGGCATCGACCGCGCCAACGTGATGGCCATCGGCGACCAGGAAAACGATCTGACCATGCTGCAGTACGCCGGTACCTGCGTCGCGATGGGCAATGCCATCGATGCGGTGAAGGCGGTGGCGCGGTTTGAGACCAGCAGCAATGCTGATGACGGCGTGGCGCGCGCCATTGAGGCCTACGTATTGCGTTGAGGCGCCAAGCGGCGCTCAGCGCCTCAGGCCCAGCACGCAGTGCGGAGCATCGCGCTGGCTGCGGACGATGATCTCCTGCGCTCCTACGGTGAGCGAATGGTGCTGCTCGTGGTTCCGCGCGATCAATGGCGCACCATGGCTGGGTGGATAGATGAATGGCTGCAGGGTGTAACGCTTAGCCAACCGCTCCAGTGGGAAGCATGGCGTATCCACGAACGTGACGAACAGAAGGCGGATTTCATCGTCCTCGCCGCGTATAACGCGATACTCCACGTTATCGATGGCAAAGCCATCGGCGGTCAGCATCGGCTGTGACCGGTAGATGCGCGGTCCTGCATCCTTCTCAAATGAAAACGGCGCGATGATGCCCAGCTCATGCAACTGGGCCGGGCTGATCGGCGACGGCGTGGTGACGAGCGCGTCGATCAGGGCATCCAGACGCTGTGGGGAACGCACTTCAACTCTGTCGTGCGATAGCGCAGTTTCCATGCACGAAAGCAACATCATGCCAACGCTGGCTATTGCTTTCCAGGTGGTCCAGCGGGTCATCAAGGCTCCTGCCAATCTGGAATCGGGTATCTGAAGATACCGGACAGGACGATACCTGCGTATAGCCGCGCTGTACCACGGTGCAATGGCGGATGCGGCAGTGCGATGCAAGAATTTCGCACGTCGAAATCACCCCACCGAATCCCACGGCAGATGATCGTCTTCGTCTGCTGACCGGCGCGCAGCGCGCCGTCACCCCCTCAACGCGATCGCACCGCCAGCCAGGGCGCCGACACCGGTGCTGCAACGCGCTGGGCGTGCGCCTGCGCCGCTCTCTCCCTGCACCTGGATCTGCCCATGAACACCCCACCCACGACGCGCCTCGCCCTGGCCATCATCGCGGCGATCACCGCACCTGCGTACGCAGCAGACACGCACGATGCCGCGCACGACTCGCCCACCACGCTCAACGCCCTGCAGGTCATTGCCACACCGCGCGGTGCGGCCGTGGCACCGACCCAGGTGGTCGGCCCCAACCGTTACATCATCAAGGCAGACGACCTCGACGCGATGGTCACCGGCAACAACGGCCTGGCGATGCTGAAGCAGGTGCCGGGCGCCAGCTACACCGCCACCGACGGGCTGGGCCTGGATATCTCGGCCACCAGCCTGTTCGTGCGCGGCTTCCGCATGAACGAAATGGGCATCACCTTCGAAGGCGTGCCGCTGAACGACAACGGCTTCCTCTCGCTCACCGGCACCAGCGTGGTGAACGTGGGCGTGCCCGATGGCATCGGCGCGATCACGGTCAGCCCCGGTGGCGCACCGGTCAGCGTGTTCTCCAGCAGCGTCAACGGCGGCAGCCTGGAATACCGCCTGCGCGAGCTGCAGGACACGCCCAGCCTGCGCGTGAAGCAGGGCGTGGGCAGCAACAACACGCTGGTCACCACCGCATCCGGGCAGAGCGGCCAGCTCGGCGAGCATGGCCCGAAAGTACTGGTCGACCTGCAGCGTGTGTCCGCCGACAAGTACCAGGGCGAGGGCACGCAGAACTTCCTGCGCGGCGACCTGAAGCTCCAGCAGGACGTCGCCTGGGGCGATTTCACCGTGTTCCTGTCAGACAGCAAGGCCAAGGTCTGGGGCTACAACAACATCTCCTTCGACATGATCCGCAAGCTGGGCTGGAAGGCCGACATCTTCTACCCGGACTACGCTTGGGCGTATTACGTGGCCTCGCCGGAGAATGCGGACAAGTCCTGCGGCGCCTACACCTGCGGTGAGCTGTCCGAACTGATTCCGTACGACACCGGTCAGATCACCCGTGACCGGGTGTCTTCGATCAGCCATCGCTTCCAGATCAGTCCGGCGCTGAGCGGCAACGTGCAGTTGTACAACGCCAACAGCCACACCCAGGCCACGCTGACCGACCCGACCGTACCGTCACCCAACGGCGCGCCGTTCTCCGAACAGGTGCAGACACCGCGCCTCAACCGGCTGGGCGGCATGCTCAACCTGCAGTTCGAGGCGGGCGCGCACACCTTCACCGCCGGCTTCTGGCAGGAGAAGAGCAAGGCCGCCGCCAAGACCGAGTGGTACCAGCAGCCGCTGCTGGGCGAGGGCCCGCCGCTGAAGGCCACCGGTCCGTTCGATGTGTATGGCCCCGCGTTCAAGACCGACAACGCATCGAGCTGGGTGACCCGCTCGCGTCAGTTCTACCTGCAGGACGACATCGTGTTGAACGACACGCTGAAGCTGGGTGTCGGCTTCAAGGCCGTGGATTTCCGCACCAGTGGTGGCGGCCTCGGTGATGCCAAGGACCGGCCGGTGAACGGCACGCTGCGCGCGAAAAGCAACTTCCTGCCGCATGTCTCGCTGTTCTGGAGCCCGACCGAATCCACCGATGCCTTCATCGACCTGGCCAACACCATGAACGGCTACCGCGTCGCCCAGCGCGGCAACATCGGCTACACCGCCTCGGCGTGGACCATCACCGACCAGGAAGAGTTCGATCGCGTGGCGGGCACGCTGCGTCCGGAGAAGAACTGGAACCTCACCGTGGGCGCGTCGCATCGCTTCGACCGGCTGACGATCACCGGCGACGTGTTCTACAACGACATCCGCAATCGCCTGCTGTCGGCGGCCATCGGCACCCAGTTCGCACAGATCAATACCGTGCGGTTGATGCCGAAGATGCACGTGATCGGTGCCGACCTCGGCATCACCGCCGATCTGACCGACCACCTGCAGTTCTACCAGGGCGTGGCCGTGGCCCGTTCCTACTACGACAGTGACTTCGTGGTGGGCGACACGGTGTACCCGATCAAGGGCAACGCCCAGCCGGGTTACCCGCAGATCTCGCTGGTCAGCGACCTGTCGGCGCATTTCGGCGATTGGCGTTTTGGTGCCACCAGCACCTCCTACCTGCGCCAGCCCTTCACCTACGAGAACGACATCCGCGTGCCGACGTTCTGGTAGGTCAATACCTATGCCGCCTACCGCTTCGGTACGGACAGCGCGGTGCCCGGCCTGGAGCTGCGGCTGGACGTGAGCAACCTGTTCAACCGCCACAACATCGGCACCGCCACCATTGCAGGCTCGTCATTCTCGGGGGATTACCAGACCCTGCAGCGCAGCGCGCCACGGCAGCTGATGTTCAGTACCTCGATGACGTTCTGAGGCAACGAAGGCCGGGGTCAGAGCCCTTTGCTGCGCAAAGGGATCCGACCCCGCAGCCATCCCGTGATCGGGGTCAGATCCCTTTGCGCAGCAAAGGGCTCTGACCCCAGACCCAGCTTTGCGCGGCCGGCAGCGATTTTCCGGCAACGACGCAAGGTTCCCACAACGTTGCTGGGTCATCCTGTTGGCATGGCACAGCACAACCCGCGAACCCTGCTGTTCGGCATCCGGGGCCCAGGACGGCTCCGGCAGGTGCCGTCCGTGACGCCTGTGATCGACCTGCAGGCCGAGTACCAGTTCTGGCACGTCTACGAGCGCGTGGTCCGTCCGTTGCCCGGTGGGGGGCTGCGGCTGGCCTGGCTGGTGTGCCAGAAGGTTTACCGGGACCGGTGGCAGCACCCGGACGACAGCGACGAGGCGGCGTTGTCGCGGGTGCTGTTTGGCGGGAACATGACGGCTGACCGGGCGTCGGAGCTGGCGGAGCTCCATGCGCTGGTCAGCCGTCGGGTGGCGCTGCTGGCGAAGCGGGGGCGGGTGGATTCCGCGGCGTGATGGCGGGGGCGGCATTAGCGCCGCCAGGCGGCCATGACCCGCTCCTGGTAGAGTCGACTGTTAGTCGACTGCTCTTCGCGTCGGCCCACCAAGATACCGCGCTTCGCGCGCGAGTCGACTAACAGTCGACTCTACCAACGACCACTCGGGACGGTGCTTCTAGGGCTTTCCCCGGTCCAACTGCCGGTAACCAATAGCCTCAGCCAGATGCGCTGTCTGGATCACTTCGCAACCCGCCAGATCAGCAATCGTGCGCGCCACCCGCAGAATCCGGTGCATCGCACGTGCCGAAAGCTGCAGACGCTCGATGGCCTGCTCCAACAGATCCTGATCGGCCTCGCTCAGCTTCGTGCACGCCCGCAGCGCCGCTGGCGGCAGATGCGCATTGAGCGCGCCACGCGCCTGCTGCCGGGCGTGGGCGGCTTCCACCCGTGCGCGTACCGCAGCACTGGGCTCACCCAGCGGCGTGCTCTCCCGCAGCTCCACCGCGTCCATCCGCGTCACGCCGATATGCAGATCGATGCGGTCCAGCAACGGACCGGACACCCGTGCGCGATAGCGGTTGATCCGTTCATCGCTGCACAGGCAGCGGTTGCTGCGATCACCGGCCCAGCCGCACGGGCAGGGATTCATCGCGGCCACTTAGTGGGGGGTTCACTGATGTCATTTAGGGCGAAACGCGAAGCTTGACGAGGGAAGCTGGGAGTCCATAAATTAGGGGTGCTGCTAGCCGAGTCCCCCGGAGATGAGTTCGGAGCCGCTGCCATATCGCCCTTGGCGTATCATCTATATCCCTGTCGTGGAACGACAAGGTGGGTTGTTCCCTTTCTTGTTTCTGAAAAACGGTCTTCCAAGTGCAACAGCGGCTCTATGGGCGCGAGCGCTGAGCTCGGAAAATTGGAGTGACTCAAAGATCGAGGCTCACCTTCGGGCCGTTGGTACGTTCTACGCGTTCTGCCAAATGAAGTGCGGCGGCGAGGCTCCGCTTACCGGTGATCTGTACGTGCTCGTGCAGGAGTATGCCGAGGCTAGATTTCGCGGCACTTGGATTGCCGGTGAAGACCCAACGGGCCTCTACTGGAGGCGGGTCCGAATCTCAACTGTGAGCGAAGAGATCCGGGCGCTGGATCGCTACTCCAGGTTTGTGGCCAAGCTGCACGACTCCCCTGTGTTCAATCCGGACGAGCATGCCCTAGTCAAGGTCGCTCGATTCTATCGGTCTGCCCGCGAAGCTGGCCGGAGCGATGCGCTCGTCCATCTGAGAGGAGTACGCCGACGAAGAAGCAAAGCAGCTCCGACGATAAATCGCAGAATGACCGAGAGTGACAAGGCGGCTATGCGGGCGAAGCATCTCTCGCCGGCGGAAATGATAGAGACGGTAGAGCATGGGGCACGGTCGCCAAGAGACAAGATGTTGTTACTGCTGCTTGGCTATGCGGGACTTCGCATCTCTGAGCCACTGCATCTGTATGTCAATGACGTTGTCGAGTTGTTTCGCGAAACGGGTGCATCGAAGATTCGCCTTGAGCATCCCGAGAATGGGAGTTGCGTGTCGTCGACTACAGAGGATAGGTCTGGCTTCCTCGCAAGGGTGTACAAGCGCCTCCCGCGAAGCCAACTGGGAAGGGGACATCGTGAGTTTGCAGGGTGGAAGGGAATGGTTCTGACCGAAGCTGATTCCGCAAACAGATATGCTTTCTGGCTGGAGGAGAGCATCACGGGCAGGTATTTTCGCCGCTGCCTTGAAGCGTACTTCGATGATCACAAGTCATTGCTCAGGACGGGGCGCCTTCGCCACCCGTATCTCTTTTTCAACACCACGCGTAATGGAGCATTGAACTATGGGCAACCATTGAGTCTTTCGTGCGCACACGAGCTGGTTGATAGAGCGTTCAGGCGTGTAGGGATAAGGGCAGGATCGCACGCATGTCGCCACCACTATGGCTTCTATGCCGCTGACGTACTTCAGATCCCTCAAGAAACGCTGATGAGGATGATGCACCACAGCTCGATTGTCAGCACAGATACCTACTACCATGTCAGCGCCGCTTCTGTCAGGGCGAGGATCTCGGGAACTGACATCCGCAGAATTCCATACGCGAGGCCAGAATTCCCAAGCAGCTGGGGTAAGCCGTGACACAGCTCGATCACGTTACACAGGACATTTCTCAGCTACAGCACTATCGTGGATTGGGCAGCAGTTGCGAGATCGTCTTCAACGCATGTCCGGATAAGTTCGTCGTTACGGGAACGATTTCGCCAATCGAGTGGCGCGATGTCGGTGTAGAGGTTGAGCGTTCGATAGTCCTCAAGCTTACAAGCTCGATGACGGAATTTCGGGAGGATAGGAATGTCATTCGTGCTTTTGACTTCAAGGCATCAGAGGACGGCACGCCTGGTACGCTCCATTACCTGCGCCAAACCTGGTTGTTACGCGCGATTGGTGATCAACTAGAACTGAAGTCGGGCCAGAGTCTCTCCCAGGCGCTAGCGCTTCTCAGCAAAGACGACCAGATCCGACTGTGGCGTCGCATACAGCCGGAAGATCTGGCAGGGGTCCGAGTTGCTTTTCAGGAGGGTCGGATTAAGAAAGTCGACTTGCGTCTGAGCACTGTGTTCAGCTGCGAAGATCCTCTGGCCATGGTGGATCAACTCATCTCTCTCCTTTCCCTGCCGGCAGCGAGAGGTCAGAAGTACTCGGGTATACGGAAAGAGCTGATCGCTGGATCCTCATTCAAGAAGATCGTCCATCTGATCCTGACAACGCTCTGGCGCCGCGGCCTTATTTTTTACTCTCTCGCGATGACAGAGTCCTTGGTTGCAGAGGCTAAAGCTGAGACAGGGCTAACCATCCGTAGCGGTTCTCTGGTACAAGTTCTTCAGGATCCTGATCTTTTCCCGAACGAACTGTTCAGGCGCGTTTGCACCCTTGAAATCAAGGCGCTCGGCAAGCGGGCGGATGCAACTCAGAATCTGTACTTGTCATGGTTTCTCCTTTCGACTAATTGCAGCGACATCGGTGACATATCACCTGAACTGTTGACAGCAACTCGTGATTTCAAGCTCGCGTCCTACAAATGGTGGGAGCTTCTCCGAGTAAGCTTCGAATCGGTGCACGGCTCAGCTAGCTTTCCAGTTCCCCCTCGATCCAGGGTGTTTGGGGAAGTTCGCACTCGGTCACTTGAGTGGGTCCTGCGCGAAGATGCCCGACTCTCTATTTGGACGGAGCTGTATGAGCGGATGTTTGCGTCGGAGTACAAGACGTACACCCCTCAGCAGTACACTGATGCTAGACACTTCTTCCGTTGGCTTATGACTTTGGAGTCGTGGCCATCTCCTCAGGCACTTGACCACAAGCAGGTACGGAATGATGGGCAAGACCGTGATGGCAGTTCATTTCGAGAGTACTTGGATAACTACGTCACAAAGACGACCAGGCAGAAGCCCGGTCCTTTAAGAGCAGCATCCAAGACAGGCGCAATGCGCCAGCTTTACCGCGTAATGGATTTCAACAGGCAAGAGAACTTGGGCGCGATTGCGCTCGATCAGCGATTGATTGGGTCTTTGCGAGTTGATAACCCAGTTGCAGAAGGTGACTGGATTTGGAAGCAGGCCGCCCCACGACGGACTCATCGCTCTGCTGTCGGGACGGACGTGCTGGAGTTCTGCCGAGAACTGCTTCTTGATCGCGATGGCAGCGGTGTCCCAACGTTTGGCTGGCCGCAGTCACAGAGCTCCCTCAGGCGCGACTGGATCGTGGTCGATGGAGCACATAGCGGAAAGTGGCCATATGAACGCAGTCTGCCTGGGGGCCGAATTGAGATATGGCAGCCCACACGTGCGCTTGCGATCTATTTGATGCTTGAGTTGCCACTTCGCGGATTTCAGGTCAGGTGGCTCGACTCTGGTCTGGGCGACGAGTACGTGTGGGATATGCGCGCGGCGAGGCTTGTAGAGAACGATTCGGCGCTCGCTGAAATCTCTAGGAGCTTTGGTGTCTTCCGTCCCCTAACGAATGACGTGCTGTCGGGCAACGATCAGATTGGCATCTACGTCACTACAAACAAGACGCAGATGTGGAATCCCGAAGATTTTCGCGGATTCACTATTCCCTGGCCGGACGCGGAGATTTACTCCATCCTTGATATCCAGCGGGAGTGGTGCAAGGTTGCCGCAACAATTTTTCATACGGAGAAGTTGAGGCTGTCGGATGATGATCTCAACATCAAAGCCAATGTTGTCGACATCCTTCCGGGATTTCACGTGCTGTTTCGAGATGCCTCAAGCTTCGCAGGTGGCAATAGACCAGTATCGTCGGCAAAGATGGAGGCTCTCTGGGTACTGTTGTGCGGGGAAGCTCAGGTCGAATGGAGCAGGAGAGGAACGCCGCTACGGCTTCTCACTCAGAGATCGGGTGGCCGCGCGGACGCGAAGAGGGCCATTCACGACCTTCACTCCCTCCGAGTCTCGGGGATTACATCGCTGTATCTAAAGGGCGTTCCGGTAGAGATCATCAGCAAGTACATAGCGGGTCATGCATCGATCGCGATGACACTGCACTATGAGGCATCAGATCCCCGGGAGATACGCCGCAGGCTACATGCCTATCAGCATCGTTCTGAGTCGAACTCTGGGCGGGACGATGCCCGCCAGCTGATGGAGCGTCTCGAGTCAGGCGAATCGCTCTCTCCCGAGCTTCTTAAGGAGGTATTCGGTCAGGACGCATTCACGCGGCTTCTCATGTCAAACGACTTCCTGACCGAAAGCCAAGTCGGGATAGAGGCGGCTAAGCATGTGTCAGGAAGCTGGGTTTGGTATGGGGATGGAATCTGCCCCGGCGCTAAGTGCAGCGAGGGTGATGAGCTGGGAGGACCGGTAAAGGGCGGAGCCAGGAGCTGTGGGAACTGCAAGTTCTTTTTGACCGGAACCGCGTTCCTGTACGGGCAGGCTCACCGCTGCAATGAGCTCATGTACGATCTTCGCCGTCTCGGCCTGGAGCGCGAAAATTGCTACGCGATGAAGCGTCAGGCTGCTGTTGGATCGAAGGCGTACGTGAATGCTCAAGCTAGAATCGAGGAAATAGATGCGAACATCGAGCCGAAGCTTTCTGACTGGTGGGCACGGTATCAGCTTCTTCAGAAGAGCATTGCAGCTACGGAACGAATCGCTCCTCAAGGAGGAGCTCAGGCTCTGACGAGTGACGCGCCTCGCGAAGATTTTCAGGTTTCGGCGACTGTGACGAATCATGTCCAGCTTTTGAAGGAGTTGTCGCAGAGTTCAGATATCCTCAACGCTGGACAGGAGAACATGGGGCCTGTCTTGGAGCTCAACTCCATCATCAACGTGGTGCTCTCCAAATGTGGCATCGATCCCTTCTTGCTTGGCGTTCCGGACAGTGTTGGACGCGCGACAACCACCGTGGTTGCCGAGGCGATGCAGAATCTCTTCCGGATGCACTATAACTGCACGGACACAGACGCCTACAGACGGATTCAGAACGTCTATGAATCCGTTGACGCAATGGTTGACCCTGTACTCGCGGCGAGTTTGGCGAGCGTCGCAGATGCGTTCAAGCCAATGCTACAAGCTGGTGCATCGTCTGCAGTGACGTGGGATGAAGATGTCGGTGAGAGACTGCTAGGGAAGAAGGCGCATGACTGACCAAGTCGAAGATCAATGGGAAAGCTCAGAACTTCTGTATGAATACATCTGCACTAAACCCGGGATTGACGTTCGGCTGAAAAAGTCAATTGACCGAATTAGGTCAGTCTGTAATGAGATCGCAGAAGAGGCACGTCGTCACAAGAAGCTTGGCGGAACATTCAAGCGCTCTCCGATCTTCATTGCGGAGGTTGGAAGGCGTTGCACGGAAACGTTTGGCGGACCGTCAGCTGCGTCGATCGTTCGCAACCGTTCCAAGGAGCCACTCAAGGCTATCTACATTGAGCTAAGGTCCGAGGAGCTTAGGCTAGATCTGCGGATGCCAGCCACTGCTGATCCCTCGCGTTCAGACGACACGGCAGTTGCCGCATACGTACGGTCGCTGGAGCAAAGGCTCAGCGTGAGCGAGCAGATGGTGATTGGTCTTTCACAGACACTGCGTGGCCTTAGGCCAGTCTCGCTCCAGCAGGCGCTCATCTCCGGGACGCGAGAAGGAGATTCCCTTGACTTGGTCGCTGGAGCGCAGGAGAGGCCATCCGACACCGAAGTATCCGAGTTGATACAGAAGTTATTGGACGAGCGCCATCTCAGTCGGTTCGGTCTTCGGTTAGATCGCTCTGTCTTCAACAGCGCCACTGGGGAGGAACTGCTCTCACCCGAGGATGTCTCTACCCTTCAGCGTCTGAGGTAGATCGCTGCTTCTCAACCACGCGCTGATCGGCTGGCGGGAGCTCTGACCCACGACGTGTGGGGTCTTCGGTGCCGCGCGGCCCGCCTCCGCCTTCGGCTGTGCGCTAGGCCAAGCCAGCAGGCGCATGCTGGAACGTTTTAGCGACGAGAACTTGCGGCATGTGTAAGACGTATCGCGGAAGGGCAAAGCGTCCAGTAGTCACTGTCCGATCCCAAGAGGCTCCCTAGCGCAACCTCAATAGCTATAGGTCTGCGCCAGTCGGCGTTGGGCAAGAAGGAGAACTCCCTCGGGCCGAGTCTTGCTTCTTGCTCCCGTCGCTGAAGCCATCGCGATCTGATCTGCATCTCTTTACAAAGTGCTTGCATGGCGGCCTCTTCGTTCATCTCAGTCTGCAACATGACACTAGCTGCCACACGCATCCCCGACCATGCGACATATCGCCGTCTGCCCGAGCTGAGGTTGAACCATGGGCTCTCCTGCATTGCGATGACTCCGTTTGCTCGCTCAGGACTTATTCGGTGCCGTCGCAGAAGGTTCGCCAAGTATGCGGATATCTCGTCGTTGACAAGCCGCCCCCACAGAGCGACGCGAGCTTCCGTATGGGCCGGCCCTTGCCAGCCATTCAGTGCAACTGCCAGCGCATTGCGAAGGTTTGGGAGAGCCTCCCACGCCGGAGAGTATGTCCAGGCGAAAGGGTGGTAAAGGGACCTTCGAGTGGATGGTGAATCGCTGGTCTCGGTCAGCAGTACTCCCGCCGCCTGGAGGTTTCGCAGCAAACTCCACACAGGCCCGTCATCTGAGGCGACCGGGGCATTTCTTGTAACAGAGTCTTCGAGTGCACACCACAGGCACGAGTAGTACGGTCCAAGGGACGCGACCAGTGAGGCCACGTCTGGCCTTGCAGTCGATAGGGTCAGTTGATCAAGTCCATGGCGCACTCAGTTCCAAGGGCTCCCACCAGTGAGCGATCTTACCCACCAGCCAGTTGCACTGTCTACATGATTTTCATGTAACTCGGCACTGGGCCATAGATTGCTGTCCGCTTCCTCGAGCGGGCGGAATGGCAACCAAGACGATCTACCAAGAAGCATACCGGCGTCTCGTAGAGCAGCTTCGGGCGAGACGGGAGGCTATGGGAATTAGCCAAGTATCGCTTGCCTCGCACTTGGATTGGCCGCAGCAAACTATCTCTTCCATTGAGGCCGGTGCCCGGAGATTGGACTTGCTCGAGTACCTCAGGCTCACCTCGGCCCTTGGCATGAGTGCTGCAGAGGCAAGCTCGCTTTTGATGTCAGAGTGGAGGGCGATGCGCGTCCCTCCAATTCGCTAAGGCGCGATGGCCAACGCCCGGTTATCAGGGGCGAACTGCTCCTTCTGTTGCTGGTGGTCAGTTGATCACTATTACGATTCCGGCGTAACGCTTGCCATTGATCGGTCTCCAAGCTGCGATTTGGGTGCATTGAGCGAAGTCGATTGACGGGGACGCTATGAGTCCTCTTGCCCGAACTCGGTACGGGCCGCCCGCAGCACGCGAGCTGGATCAGAGGTCAGGGCTTCGGCAGGTGGCATGCCGTTGAGCAGAGCGTGCGGTGAGAGAAACCACTCTGCCTCACTCCATCCGGTGCTGCGAAATAGCCCGTCCGGCTCGATCTCGAAATGATCGAGTGCACGCAGTACTGACAGGATTTCTGCCAAATATTCAACGGGTTCGCCATTCTCACCAAACTGCCAGTCTGGGTAGCGATAGCCGGGCACAGGCTTCGTTACATAGACCCCGAGTAGCTGGCCGGCTCTGCGCAGCTGACCGGCTAGGCCGCTACCACTGGTCAATGACGGGCCGAGCTGTGAACTGACTTCGGCGGCGCTATGCCACTGTGCGGCAAGTTCATCTCGCCTGACGGCGGCGTCGGACAGGATCTTCTGGGCCGATGAGCAGGCGTCGGAACGCCGTGGTGCGCCCGTTGCTTCTGCCTGTGGCTTTAGCTGTTCTTGGAGAGATGCTTCAGTGAAATTGCCGGTTGCGTGGATGCGATCGAGCAGGAGTCGAAGCGCGATCGCTAATCCCTCGTCCTCTGACGGGTAGGGAGACGCAAACAGAGGTATCTGAACCCACAGATGCTCCTGTCCTGGGTGTACATAGGGGCGATGATCATCAAGCAGCAAGGCCGCGCCTAATTTTGGTGTGGCTAGTCGTAGATCCTTCGTGCTGCCCGTCCATTGGATGTATTCAAGGCTCGCGAACCACGGAGGCGCGCTTCCTTCACGAACCAACAAATCGGCAATGCTGCGAAAGCGCTCTTCCGGTACAGTCGTAAACATCATGAGCTGACTGAAGTGCGATCGGACGTCCTCCAAGAACCGACAGAGGCCGGGTCTTGGAATCTGGCTTATCGCATTGGAAATGAGTGTCCCTTCGAGGTCCAATGCCAGAATGCTCGGCTTCATGTGTTGTCTCTAGCGAGGAGCGTGTGTACACCTTGCTCCTGGACACTCTCGCTGTCCAACACGTGAGCCTACTGGTACACATGCAGCGTGAGCCTACTGGTACGCATGTAGCGTGAGCCTACTGGTACTTGTTGCCTGCAACTGACAAAAGGATCACCTTTGCTGTGCTGCTCGGCAGGGCGGCACCACTAGGTCGGCTGGAATGTTTAGCTCAAGGATCGGCATAGGAGGCATGGGTGGTCGCCGCTGCGCTGTGGCTCTCTTAGTTGCCGCGATGAGGGATCGACAATGTTCAGAACTAGTCACACACATCCTCTGCATATCGCCACGATCGCTGTCGGAGTCAGTGGCGGCGCAGTAGGTGTAACTTTCGCGCCAGGGAAGTTTCAGAAGGCCGCGATGACGGGGCCATGGAGTCGTGACATTGACGTGGATCTTTGCGCGATTCGCCAGTGGGGCGCGGGGTACTTGATCTCCCTGATTGAGCCATGGGAGTTCGATGAGCTTAGGATTGCCGCGCTGCCAAAGCGGGCGATGGCGCAGGGAATCAAATGGTACGGACTTCCAATCGTAGACGGCGCAGCGCCGAACAGTTCTTTCTTGGAGGCATGGCGCGAGCTGGGTCCAGCACTCAGTCGTGAATTGTTGCGCGGAAGCCGCGCAGTTGTTCATTGTAAGGGCGGGCTAGGACGAGCTGGCACCGTAGCGTGCTTGTTGCTTCTAGAAACAGGCACGGCTGCCACAGGTGAGCAGGCCATGAGCATGGTTCGTCAGGTCAGGACGGGTGCGATCGAGACGCGTGAGCAGGAGGACTTCATACGCGCCTGGAGTCCAGGTCCGGGCAGCCAAGCTACAGGCAACTGACACCGTCGACCGGTCGGACTGCGAAAGGCATAGGTTTTGGACCACGGGCGCCTAGGTAGCGCTCTTGCTCGATTCCTTACGTAGGGAGTCCTCGGAAGCCGGCCGGCGCAGCGTCGACAGGATGGTGCACTCAGCTCGCTGTCCGCCGTGACAACTGGCGATTACCCGTTCCAGCTCGTTGGCCATACGTTGCAAGTCTGCCATCCGGGCGCGAATGTCGGACAAGTGGCTGCGGGCCAGACGATCCACATCCACGCACGACAGGCCCTCGTCGCCGGCCAGCTGCAGCAGGCTACGGACCTCTTCCAGGCTGAAACCCAAGTCCCGACCGCGGGCAATGAAGCGCAGGCGCTCAATGTCCGGCAATCCGTAGACCCGGTAACCATTGCCTGATCGTCCCGGCCTCGGGAGCAAGCCGATGCGCTCGTAGTAGCGGATTGTCTCCAGATGGCACCCGCTGGCGGCGGCGGCGTCACTGATTTTCATTCGTAGTAGGCTTGACTCCGTAGTAGCTACGGACTTTACCCTCATGGACCCTGCCATGCCAGCGGACCGCGCCGGCCCGGCTCCCCTGCGATGGAGAAGATCCGATGAGTGATTGCGGCTGCCACCACGAGGCAAAGAACGCGCAGGAACGGCGCGTGCTGTGGATCGCTCTGGCACTGAACGCTGCAATGGCGGTGATTGGCGGCATTGCCGGCTGGATCGCCCATTCCACCGGCTTGCTTGCCGACGCACTGGACATGCTCTCCGACGCCACGGCCTACGCCATTGGGTTGGTCGCTATCGGTCGGACGGCGCGCTTCAAGGCCAACGCTGCTTGGGTTAGCGGTAGCGTGCTGCTGATTCTGGGCGTTGGCGTGCTGGTCGAGGTCGGCCGCCGCGTACTCCACGGGGCTGAACCGGTAAGCGGGTGGATGATCGGTACGGCTCTATTGTCGCTAGTGGTCAATCTCGCGGTCCTTCGCATGCTGGCGCCACTGAAGTCTGGCGAAGTACATCTGCGGGCAACGTGGCTTTTCACCCGAGCCGATGTGGTAGCCAACGTGGGCGTGATCCTGGCTGGCCTACTGGTGTGGTGGCTGGCCAGTCCATATCCAGATTTCGTAATCGGTGCCTTTATCGGCCTCTACGTGATGAAGGAAGCCTTTGAAATATTGGGCGACGCGCGCCGGGCACGCGCCGACGCGCGCAAGACCCCTGCATGACCGCGGGCGGCCAGCTGGGATTTTCCCTGCGCTGATTGCTGCTGGCGAAATTGGCTGTCGGCCGGGATTTGCCTGAAATCGAGGCCGAAACGCGTACAGATGCGTATGAGCATCAGGTCGCGCCCTTTCGACCGCCAATTGCCGGGTGACGCATGTAGGCGCAGGCCGATCCCTGTGATCTCAAGAACCTTCGGAGTACTTCCATGTCTGTGCGATGGGCGGCCTTGGCCGCGTTGCTGTTAACGGGCGCAGTAGCGATGCCTGCGGTGGCGGCCGAATTGATGACCTTGGACGATGCCTTTGCACGCGTAGCCCAAACCCATCCGGAGCTGCGTCTGGTCGATGCGCGAGCCACTGTCCTCGCTGCCGAGCGAGATAAGGCGATGCAGCGTCCACCGTGGACGCTCGGTGCCGAGGTCGAAAACGCGCTGGGCACCGGCGCGGCCGGTGGCTTGGACAGCGCCGAGTTGACCTTGAGCCTGAGTTCGGTGCTGGAGCGCGGCGGCAAGCTCGAAGCCCGCCGTACCTTGGCACAAAGCCGGATTGATGCGCTGGCCGTGCAGCGCGAGACCGGGCGCCTGGACTTGCTAGCCGAGACGGCGCAGCGCTATTTGGCTGTCGTTGGTGCCGACCGGCAACGAAGCCTAGCGGACATCGATGTTGGCCAGCGCCAGCGAACCGTGGTCGCCGCCAGGCAGCGCCTGCAGGCCGGCGCCTCACCCGAGTCGGTGCTGCTCACCGCGCAGGCAGCGCTTGCGCGGGCCGAGCTGAAGCGTGATCGGGCCGAGCAACAGCGACTCGCTGCTCGTCAGCATCTGGCTGCTTTGTGGGGCGAACGTACTCCCACCTTCGAAGTGGTCCCGGCCGATCCGATGGCCCTGCCGGCGATCGCCTCCATGCAGACGCTGGCCGATGAGTTGGAACGGACTCCGGAATTGGCGCAGTTTGCCGACGCCCGCCGGATCGCGCAGGCACGCCTGCAGCTGGCGCGTTCAGCGGCCTCACCGGACCTGTCCTGGCAGCTCGGAGTGCGTCGACTACAGGAGACCGATGACACCGCGCTGGTCGCCAGCTTATCCATGCCGCTGGGCAGCCGCAGCCGCGCACAGCCAGAGATTCGAGCCGGCGAAGCCGAGCTGCAGGTCCTGACGATCGAGCGCGAGGCCAAGGGCCTGTCGCTGTACTCCACGCTGGTCGAAGCCCATGGCCGCTACACCGTGGCACAGGCCGAGGTGGCGCGCCTGCACGACGACGTGTTGCCGAAGCTGGCCCGAGCCGAGCAGGCCGCTGAGCGTGCCTATCGTGCTGGGGCGATCAGTTACCTGGAATGGGCACAGTTGCAGTCCGAACGCACCGCCATGGCCCAGCAACAGCTGGACGTCGCCTTGGATGCGCAGCGCGCCCTGATCGAAATTCAACGACTGACCGGCCAGGCCCTTGTCACGCCGCCGGCTGCCGCTTCCACTGGAGAGACCCCATGAATCGCTTTTCCTGGACCGCACTGGGCATGGCTCTGATGCTGGCGGCCTGCAACGCGTCGACCCCCAACGAAGCATCCGAAGGAGGCCACGCCGCTGAGGGCGAAGAGCACGGCGAGCACGAGGAAGCGCCGCTGGAAACCGAGATCTCGGCCAAAGCTGCGCAGGCGGCGGGAATCCAGGTCGCGCCGGCTGGACCCGGTGAGATTGCCGATGAGCATGAGGTGCAGGGGCTGTTGACCCCAATCGATGGGCGCATCGCGCAGGTCACTGCACGCTTCCCCGGACCGGTCCGTTCCGTGCGAGTGGGCGTGGGTGACCAGGTACGCACCGGCCAGGTGCTCGCGACAGTGGAGAGCAACCTCAGCCTGACCACCTACACCGTTACCGCGCCGATCAATGGCGTGGTCATGGCGCGTACGGCCGCCGTGGGCATGTCGGCGCCTGAGGGCGCCCCGCTGTTCGAGGTAGCCGACCTGTCCACGCTGTGGGTGGACCTGCACATCTTCGGCGCCGACGCCCAGCACATCGGTGCCGGCGTGCCGGTGACGGTCACCCGCTTGAGTGATGGCGTCACGGCGCAGACCACATTGGAGCGCGTCCTGCCCGGCACCGCCACTGCCAGCCAAAGCACTATTGCCCGCGCAACCGTAGCTAACACCGATGGGCTGTGGCGGCCGGGTTCAGCGGTCAAGGCGCGGGTCACCGTGGATCGCCAATCGGCGTCGCTGGTGGTTCCGATCACCGCCCTGCAGACCGCACAGGACCAGGACGTTGTCTACGTGCAGCAGGGCGAGACGTACCACACCCGGCCGATCAAGCTGGGGCGCCGTGACGTCGAACGCGCCGAAGTGCTGGAAGGGCTCAAGGCGGGTGAACGAGTGGTGGTGGCCCAAAGCTTCCTGATCAAGGCCGACATCGAAAAATCCACTGTGGAAGAGGAATGAGGCCCGCCATGCTCGAACGCCTCATTGGTCTGTCCATCCGCCACCGCTGGCTGACGCTGGTGCTCACCGCTGCGCTAGTCGCACTGGGCGTGTGGAGCTACCGTCACCTGTCCATTGACGCCACGCCCGACATCACCAACGTCCAGGTCCAGATCAACACCCAGGCCCCGGGTTACTCGCCGCTGGAGGCCGAGCAGCGAGTGACCTTCGCCATTGAAACGGCCATGGCCGGGCTACCAAAGCTGGACTACAGCCGCTCGCTGTCGCGCTACGGACTCTCCCAGGTCACTGTCGTCTTCAAAGACGGCACCGACCTGTACTTTGCCCGCCAGCAGGTCGCCGAAAGGCTACAGCAGATCGCATCTCAGCTGCCCGAAGGGTTGGACCCAGAGATGGGTCCCATCTCTACCGGCCTGGGCGAGATCTTCATGTACACCGTGGAGGCTGAGCCCAACGCCCGCAAGCCCGACGGCACCCCGTATACCGCCACGGACCTGCGCACCCTGCAGGACTGGGTGATCCGGCCGCAGCTGCGCACCACGCCTGGAGTGACCGAGGTCAACACAATCGGTGGCTTTGAGCGGCAGATCCACATCACCCCGGATCCGGCCCAGTTAGTGGCACTGGGCTTTACGCTGAACGATGTGGTCGCAGCGGTCATGCGCAATAACCAGAACATCGGTGCCGGCTACATCGAGCGCAACGGCCAGCAATTTCTGGTCCGCGTGCCCGGCCAGCTGGCCAATCTGGACGCGATTGGGAACATCGTGCTGGACCGGCGCGATGGCGTGCCCATTCGCGTCCGCGACGTCGCTAGCGTAGGCGAAGGCAAGGAGCTGCGCACGGGTGCGGCGACCCAGAATGGCCATGAGGTCGTGGTCGGTACCGCCTTCATGCTGTTCGGCGCAAACAGCCGGGAAGTCTCCCAGGCAGCCGCGGCCAAGCTGGACGCCGCCAACGCCAGCTTGCCCGCTGGCGTGCATGCAAAGGCCGTCTATGACCGCACCGCGCTGGTGGATCGCACCATTGGCACGGTGTCCAAGAACCTGATCGAAGGCGCGCTGCTGGTGGTGGTGGTGCTGTTCCTGCTGCTGGGCAATGTGCGCGCTTCGTTGATCACCGCGGCAGTGATCCCGTTGGCAATGCTGTTCACCATTATCGGCATGGTGCGTGGCAGCGTGTCGGGTAACCTGATGAGCTTGGGCGCCCTGGACTTTGGCCTGATCGTGGATGGGGCGGTGATCATCATCGAGAACTGTCTGCGCCGGTTTGGGGAGGCGCAGCACGCACTGGGCCGCCAGCTCAATGACGAAGAGCGCTTTGATCTGACCGCCTCGGCCACGGCTGAGGTGATTCGCCCCAGTCTGTTTGGTCTAGGCATCATCGCGGCGGTCTACCTGCCGATCTTCGCGCTGTCCGGGGTGGAAGGAAAAATGTTCCACCCGATGGCGATCACGGTGGTCTTGGCCCTGACCGGTGCCATGGTGCTGTCGCTGACCTTCGTACCGGCGGCAATTGCCACCTTCCTGCGCGGCCGTGTGGCCGAGCACGACAACCGCTTGATGCGCTGGTCACGTGCCCGCTACACGCCGCTGCTGGAGTGGGCGCTGCGGCGGCGGGTCGTAGTGCTGACAGGCGCGGCCGTGCTGGTGGTGGGGTGTGGCGTGCTGGCCACCCGGTTGGGCTCGGAGTTCGTGCCGAGCTTGGATGAAGGCGACATCACCTTGCAGCCCATGCGTATCCCCGGCACCAGTCTGGAGCAGTCGGTGGCCATGCAGGAAACGTTGGAGAACCGCTTGGCCCAGTTCCCGGAGGTGGCCAACATCTTCTCCAAGATCGGCACCGCCGAAGTGGCCACCGACCCGATGCCCCCCTCCATGGCCGATACCTTTCTGATGCTCAAGCCCCGCGACCAATGGCCCGACCCGCGCAAACCCAAGGCCGAGCTGGTGGAAGAGCTGGAGGCGGCGGCCAAGGAGATCCCGGGTAGCAACTACGAGTTCACTCAGCCCATCCAGATGCGCACCAACGAATTGATCTCCGGCGTTCGCTCGGACGTTGCGGTCAAGGTCTACGGCGACAATCTTGACCAGCTGACCCGCCTGGCCAGCCGGGTCGAGCGCGTCATGCGCGGGGTCCCCGGCGCCGAAGACGTCAAGGCGGAGCAGGTTACTGGCCTACCACTGCTCACCATCACGCCAGATCCAGCGGCATTGGCGCGGTATGGATTGAATCCGGGTGACGTGCAGGACACGGTGGCAACCGCCATCGGCGGTAGCGTCGCTGGCCAGCTGATCGAGGGCGACCGCCGATTCGACCTGGTGGTGCGTTTGCCCGAATCGCTGCGGCAAGACCCGGCTGTGCTTGCGGACCTGCCCATTCCACTGCCGGAGAGCACCAGTATCGATGAGTCCAGCCGCGTAGCCGCTGGTGCCAACGGTGGGCCTCGCACTGTTCCACTACGAGAAGTGGCGAAGATACAGGTAGAGCGCGGGCCCAACCAGATCAATCGTGAGAACGGCAAGCGTCGAGTGGTGATCACCGCCAACGTGCGTGAGCGTGATCTTGGCGGATTCGTTGGCGATCTGCGTACCCGCATCGGCCAGGATGTACCGCTTCCAGAGGGGTACTGGATCGATTATGGCGGCACGTTCGAGCAGCTGATCTCGGCCAGCCAGCGCTTGGCGGTAGTTGTCCCGGTCACATTGGCGCTGATCTTCGCCCTGCTGTTCATGGCCTTCGGCTCGGCCAAGGATGCCGCCATCGTGTTCAGTGGCGTTCCCTTGGCATTGACTGGTGGCGTAATCGCCTTGGCTCTACGCGGAATTCCGCTGTCAATCTCTGCGGGCGTAGGCTTCATTGCGCTTTCGGGCGTGGCAGTACTCAATGGCTTGGTCATGATTGCCTTCATCCGCCGACTGCGTGAGCAAGGCGACGCCCTCGAAGATGCTGTCCGGGATGGCGCCCTGGGGCGACTACGACCGGTCTTGATGACTGCCCTGGTGGCTTCCCTTGGTTTCCTGCCGATGGCTTTGAACGTAGGCGCTGGTTCTGAAGTACAGCGGCCGCTGGCCACGGTCGTAATCGGCGGTATCGTGTCCTCGACCGCGCTGACGCTGTTGGTCCTGCCGGTGCTGTACCGCTGGCTACATCGCGACCGCGGCAGCCGTGGCGATGGCGCCATCCAAGATCCCTCAACCTCATGAACGAGATCAATTTGGAAGAGGTCCGGGCAGCGATGTTCACGGACCCGAGCGTGAAAGCAGTAGACGGCCTGCGGCTGGTCCCAGGCCCGGCAACTGGCCGCGCGATTGTGGCCACGATCACTGTCGCTGCCCCCTCGGCGGACCTTGACGTGGTCCACGCTGTGATCGCCCGGGTACTTTTCGATCAATTCGGCATCGAGCAGGCAGTGCTTTCTTTCAACGACCCTGGGCCGGCGCCGCCGCGACCCACGACGGCGCCATTGAAGAAATTGTGATCGCTGCGACTCTCCTGAGTGCCTACGCAGTTATCGTGTAAACGGCAGCCAAATCCAAAGCGCGATGAGCGTGGTCAGCAGGACGGGGGGCGTCAGGATGAGCCCTACCTTCATGTACTGCCCCCACGTAATCCGTTGGCCTTTTCCGGCAAGGACATGCAACCACAGCAGGGTCGCTAGCGACCCAATTGGGGTCAGCTTGGGACCAAGGTCGTTGCCCACGACGTTGGCGTAGATCATCAGCTCGCGCGTGGCCGTCGATACGTTCGCCCCATCGATAGCAAGCGCACCGACCAGTGTCGCAGGCATATTGTTCATAATGGAAGCGAGAGCAGCGACCGCAAAGCCCGTACCAATCGTTGCCACGAAGCTACCCTGCGTTGCCAACCACTCTAGGATTGCACTCGCCGCGTCAGTCAGCCAGGCATTACCCAGTCCGTAGACGACTAGATACATGCCGATCGAGAACAGCACGATCTGCCAGGGTGCGTCACACAGGATCTTGGTCACAGCCATTGTGGCGCCCCGGCCTCCAGTCGCCCAGCGGCCTGCAATACCCATCAGCACTAGTGCAGCTGCACCCGTCACCAAAGCAATAGGAACGCCGAGCGGCCCGGTTACGAAGTACGCAATCAGTAGCAGTACTAGAAGAGGCAGCGCTGCGCGAAAAACTGCCACGTCGCGTATCGCGTCGCGGGGCGCTTCTAGATCCTGGACTGGATACCTACTGGGGATGTCGCGCCGGAACCAGAGCCATAGGACGATCAAAGTAGCTCCGACCGATACCAGGTTCACCGGCACCATGATCGCGGCGTAGCGCCCAAAGGACACGTCAAAGAAGTTCGCTGTAACGATGTTGACCAAGTTGGAGACAATGAGCGGAAGGCTGGCGGTATCGGCGATAAATCCGCAGGCGACCGTAAATGCCAGCGCGCCGGCAGGCGGGAAATTCAAGCGCAACAGGATCGCAAGAACAATCGGAGTCAGCAGAAGAGCCGCGCCGTCGTTGGCAAACACTGCAGCAATTGCAGCTCCCAGCAGGACAATGAGCGGAAAAAGCTTCCGACCATTGCCGCCGCCCCAACGGGCCACATGCAGGGCGGCCCACGCGAAGAAACCGGCTGCGTCGAGAATGAGAGAGATGATGATAAGAGCGACGAAGGTGAACGTTGCATCCCAGACAATTCCCCACACCGTTCCAACATCGTTCCACCCGACAACCCCAGTGGCTAAAGCAACGGCGGCACCGGCGAGTGCCGACCAGCCTATGCCAAGCCCGCGAGGTTGCCAGATCACGAAAACAAGAGTGACGATAAAAATCGCGAGAGCAAGCATGTAACCCACCGTTGGAAGTCAGATAGAGCGCTGATTGACGCGCTTGGAAAGCTCATCGGCGCTCTCAACGCGCTCGGAATAGCGATCAACGAGGTAGGCTGCGCGTCCTCGTACGAGCCAGGTGAACTTCACTAGCTCCTCGCATACGTCAACGACACGCTGGTAGTAGGCCGATGGCTTCATGCGCCCGGCCTCATCGAACTCCTGGAAGGCTTTGGCCACGGATGACTGGTTCGGGATGGTGACCATTCGCATCCATCGGCCAAGTACACGTAGCTGGTTTACTGCATTGAAGCTCTGCGAGCCGCCGGAAACCTGCATGACGGCCAGAGTCTTGCCCTGTGTCGGTCGCTTGGCACCGTCGGCCAGAGGTATCCAATCGATCTGAGCCTTCATAATGGCGGTCATGGCGCCGTGACGCTCAGGGCTGACCCAGACCATGCCCTCGGACCAGTACGCGAGCTCGCGAAGTTCGCTCACCTTAGGATGATCGGGAGACGCGCCGTCGGGCAATGGCAAGTCGTGCGGATCGAAGATACGCACATCGCAGCCGTACCAGCGTAGAAGCCGACCGACCTCCTCTGCGAGCAGGCGGGAAAAGGAGCGTTCACGCAGTGAGCCGTAGAGGATGAGCATCCGCGGTGGATGGATCGGGTCGCCAAGCCCGATGAGGGCGTCTACGTCGATCGGCGCAAGTTGTGTGGGGTCGATGTTTGGCAGATCTGCCGCAATGCGATCAATCACGGTGACGTCCCGGTTGTAACGATCTCGCCATCTTCCTTGGTAAAGGAAGACACGGGGTTCGCCAGCAGTGCGAGCACTTTCTCAGACGGTCGGCACAATGCAACGCCACGGTCGGAGACCACGATTGGACGGTTGATGAGAATGGGATGAGCCATCATCGCGTCCACCAGCTGGTCGTCGGTGAGGCCAGGGTTGTCCAGGCCCAACTCCTCGTATGGCGTTTCCTTCTTGCGCAGGAGGTCGCGAGGCGTGATGCCCATTGCGGCAATTAGTTCGACAAGTCTCTCGCGCGTCGGCGGTGACTGCAGGTACTCGATGACCTGCGGGTCTTCGCCCGACCGGCGCATCATTTCCAGAACGTTTCTGGACGTGCCGCAGGCCGGATTATGATAGATCGTTAGTGTCATGATGGATCCCTCAAGCAATGTCTGGTCGGGAGAACGAAGTGCCTTCGAGCTGGCCAATTGCGCAGACTTGCGCTGTCAATGCTGCTCGAGACAGCGTATGGAGTGGCAGCGCGACGAAGGCTCGGATGCGGTTTTCCAGGTACATCAGCGCCTTTCGGAAGGCGGCGCGTTGCCACATTTCCCCGTGAGCTTCGCGGATGGGATCCTCGATACCCCAATGCCCCGTCAATGGTCGCCCGGGCCACAGTGGGCACGCCTCGCCAGCAGCGTGGTCGCAGACAGTGAAGACAAAATCCATGCGGGGGGCACTTGCCGCGGCAAACTCCTCCCATGCTTTGGACCGCAGGCCTTCGACCGGGTAGTTGGCCTCGTGCAGCGTCTCAATCGCCAGCGGGTGGACCTCGCCCTTGGGGTGACTGCCGGCAGAGAACGCGTTGAAACGGCCATCGCCAATACTCCGCAGGGCGCTTTCCGCCAGTATCGATCGCGCAGAATTGCCCGTGCATAGGAACAGGACGTTGAAGGGCTGAATAAGGCTCATCCGCAGGTCTCCGAGGTACATGGGCGGGCGAGTTTGAAGAGGTCACCGCAAATCTCGGGAGTCCCGGAGCAGCAGTCCTCAGTCAGAAACGCGAGCAGTTGGCGCATGTGCTCATAGCTAGCGGCGTACAGCACGCGCCGCCCGTCTCGCCACGAGCGCAGCAGGCCAGCTCGCTCCAAGGTCGAGAGGTGAAAGCTCATGCGTGGTGGCGCGATCGCGAGAGCTTCCGCAATTTCGCCGGAGGGCATGCCATCCGGGCCAGCACGAACCAGCATCCTGAATGCAGCTAGGCGATCAGACTGGGCGAGCGCAGAGAGTGCGAGGACGGCGGAATCATCTTTCATGTCTAAATCCTACAACTATTCTTGTAGGATGCAAGTGTCTGGCCGGCGATCCCATCTCCGGACGTACCTGTCCGGAATCGAGGTCTGCTGCGTGTCCTGCGAGCTACCGCTCCGCTAAGGCGTTTAGGATTGAGGCGTATAGAGCTGGTGGCCCAGAAGCGCGCACGTGCCGTTATACACAAACGCCACACTCTGCCTCGCCCGGGTAAAGGCCACGTAATACTTAGGTGGCGCCGTTATGCGTGACGCATCTGCAGTGCGCAGGTACTGCGTCAAAGGCCCATTAGGGAAGATGAGGACCCGGCTGTAGGTGCGTCCCTTGGACTGACCGAAGTTCATCGCTGGTAGGCCGTCGCATGCCTGCCGTCGGTCATGCCGCAGCACGGTCGGGGCAAATTCCTGCATGTACGCAGTGACATGCTCGGGCGCGACAAGGTAGATGCCATCGTGACCGGTCAACTGATCATTGCCTGATTGGGTCCGGGGCATCTGCGGATAGAGCGCGTCGGCCAGATCACACAGGGCCTGCACGCATCGCAAACTCGTGAGGCGGTGATCGATCTGGCACAGGCCTTGCGACTCCCAAAGCTGGAATAACGTCGCCAAGTTCGGTCCGCGGAACTGGCTGTACCGAGGCGCGTAGTTGGTGGCGTAGGTCGCTTGGCGCGTGTCGCCCACTAGCGTAACGCCGATCGGGCTCTTCAACAGGCGCTCAATAAGATCTAGGTCGTAGCCAGCCAAGTCCTGCACTTCATCAACGTACACTTCGTCGTACATGTTCGCCAAGCGCGAGATGACCTGACCTTGAGTGAGCTCATCGCACCGAACGGCGAAATCGGAAGCCCGATCCGAATACATCCGGTCGCCTGACAGGTAGTGGCGGGCTACATGCGAGCGGGGTGCCCGGTTGTTCGTCCGTCCTTCAACAAACAGAATCGATTCGACCCTTGGCTCGCGGCACAATGCCGCCTGATAGGGTCGAATGCACTCGCGTAACAGAAATCCGTACCAGCTATACAACGTGACATTCGCAGGCACCGCGCCGGCTTGGGCCTCGAATGAGCGTCGGATCTCTTCGAGATTCTCCAAGGTATAGGTGAGCATAGCGACGCGGCGCTGTGGCCGCTCCAATGCCTGGCGAACCAGCAAGGTAGTCTTGCCAGAGCCGGCTGCCGAAAGCAGTACTCGGTTAGGCGATAGCACGCTGGACATAGTCCGGGAAAGTGATCGAATGGGGGCTGTTGAAAATGGCTAGGGCCGTATCGGTCTTGTGACCTTTCATGTACTTGAGCAACGCCACCTCGTCGGCGAATGACTTGACCAGCACGGTGTTCAGCTCGTCCAATGAGTTGGCTTTAATGAGTTGCTCTTCCAACGATGGGGCGCTCTCGTCAGAATCGTAGTAGATGGCATTGGGGAAGTCGGCATATCGCTCTTGCACCAGCGCGATATCACCATCGTTGTCGGTGACGACTCTGGCCTGAATACGCAGGCGCTCCGCAATCTGCAAGAAGCGTTTAAACGCCAGTGATTTGACCGAGATGATGTCCACGCCGCGCGCCAATGGCGCTACGCCGTGGTGATCAAAGTAGGCACGTTGCACGATCAGCTCGTCGGACGGGCCCTCCACCAGAATTGCCTGCTTGGCCAGAATCAGTCGCAACGTGTCATGACCAGGAAGCTTCATGAAGTAATCGTGCGTATCATGCGGCAACTGATCCAGTTTCATCTGGCCTTGGGCGCTGAACAGGATCACGTTGTCCACGCCCAGCTTGTTCAGAACGAAGCTGCTGTGGGTTGCGATGACCACCTGCTGCGTCGTGGAGAGCGCTGAAATCTTGTCAATCAGCTGGCTCATGCCAGAGAAGGAGAGGTGGTTCTCCGGCTCTTCGATTAGCAGTACATGCGCCGACCCTGCAGCATGCATAGCCAGCTTCATCTTTACTGCGCTTTGCTCACCCTTGCCAGCTTGGGTGAAAGGAAGCTCATCCAGGTACGGTGACAAGCTTGTTTCCCACGTTGAGCGCGGTGAAGAGTCCACGCCAACCGTCAGTGCTTTGTGACTGATGTCTCCTGTGTGCTGAGTGAGATAAGCATTAATGGCGGCCACGTCGTCCTCTTCCGAGAAGCTTTGCCGCATGCGGCGAAAACTCAAAGATAGCGAAACGCGCTGCGCTGGGGTAAGCGCCTGTTCGATGATGCTGGCGATATAGCGATCGGCTCCGGACAGTGTCTTGATACCGTGGGTGTCGATGATAGTTGAATCGAACGGGATGGTACGAGCGGTGACGCCGTTGTTGGCAAAGGAGTACCAGCGCACCGTGTAGTATTCCACTGGGAGGCTGGTCGCGCCCTGGTGTTGCTGCAGGTAGGCGTTGAATTCCTCGCGATAGTCGTCGCTAAGCTCGACCAGCAATCGGACGCCTGCACTGTCTAGACCTAATGAGTTGTTGGTGCCGCGCAAGGACGCCAGCGCGGGATCGTTCCCCAAATAGGCTTCAATGGAGATCCTGGGCGGTGACGCAGGCGTTCCTGCGCGCAGAGCCGCTAAGTACTCCTTCACCGTTGGCTGGTGAAAAAGATAGGGTGTGAGCTCGTAGGTGAGGTTGCGACCATACAGCTGCCCAGTTATTACTGCGTGGATCGCTTCCAGCAAGGTGGACTTTCCCACCTCGTTGTCACCAACCACAAGGTTCATGTGCGCATTGAGCTGCAGATTGAGGTGACGAAAAGACTTGAAGTTATCGATAACAATACGTTCGATCGGCATGCTCCATCCCCCAGTGGACTATCCTGTCTCTACAGAACTTTACGCGGCTCTTAAGAACGATGCCAACTGGACTGGATTTGGAAAGAATTTGTTCTGGACAGGCCTGGCGGGCACAGAAGGTAAGCCATCAAAGACTGCTAAATGAACAGGATCCATCGTCTTCGTTCGTCTCACGTATCGGCTATGCGGTTTGGTGGTTGTGACGAGGTGGTGGTTATAGTCCCGACTTTCTTAGCGGTGCTCGGTCACAGACTGCTGGACGTCGTCGGAGCTGTCAGGGAGGCGGCGATTCCCTGGGCCTCTAGATAGTCACGAACAGTGGCAAGGTCGTTGAGTTGACCAGAGCACATGAAGGCCAAGGCCGGGGTCCCCTTGAATGGTGCTGCGCTGTTGGGGCGTCGTAGCCAGCTGTCAGCTTGCTGCTGATCAGGGAAGAGGATGTGCAGTGCCTGGTATATGCCGAGCGCATAGCTGATTCGCTCGAGTGTTTCTGGCCAAAGGCCGTCAGTCACTCCCGCCTCTAGCTGTGCACAAGCAACGTCGATGGGCCTACCCAGGATTGCCGACTGCTCATGAGCGCTTAGTTTCCAAACTTCTGCCATCTTGGTAAACGCGCGCAGAGCAGGTCCTTCCAGGCTGGTGGCGTCACTGGCGATTGGGTAGATCATCCCTCTGGCCTGGGGGAGCAGATGAGTCATGCTACTCCCGTTTCACTCACCGCACCCTCAGCGATGCGCCGATTGAATAAATAGTTGGCCTACATAGGCGGGCGATGCTCATGTCATCTCGACCGTTCGGTGCGAGGGAGGCCTAACAGCCCCGCTTCGGTCGACGGTCTGGCAGCCGACTGCCTGCCGGCCGCACGTCTGCATTCTATTTCAACGACACGTGGTGGCTGGTAGTGAACAACGTGGTGTGACCCCTTCAGGACCTATAAACAATGAAGGGGACAACAGTGACTACTGGGCCTCTATGCCCTGCCGCAATAAGCCTTATAGGGAAGGCGCCGGCGATGGATTTCACGGCGTCATTGGGCTTGGAAGGGGAAATCCATCACAAATGATCCGAGCAGCTCCGCACCGCGACGCTGGGCATTAGCCTGCAACGTTGGATAGATGGCTGGTTCGTCGTGATCAAGACGACGTTAGCTGTAGAGGTGATGCATCTGTTGTGCGGTAGTTCATCAGCGATGCTGGCAGTCATCTCATGCTGTATGACCACTCTAAATGAGCAGTCATTTTTCTATCTATATGAAACAAAAGGAAAAAATGTCTTAAATGATACGGGCCGCAGGCACTAGTGAGATCAGTTGGAACCGCGCGGGGTACTGTACGCTGCGTGCCGCGCGGGCGATGCGGATGTGGCCGGACTCGAGTGGCTCGCGCAGGGTTTCCAGTGCGCTGCGGTTCCACTCTGGAAGCTCGTCAAGGAAGAGGACTCCATGGTGGGCCAGTGATATCTCACCGGGGCAGGGCGGGTTGCCCCCACCCACCAGCGCCGCCGCACTGGCACTGTGATGCGGTGCCCGAAAGGGCCGCTGCCGCCACCGTCGCGGGTCCAGTCCTTCGCCACTCACCGATGCAATCGCGGCCAGCTGCAGCGCCTCAGTCTCTTCGGTATCCGGCAACAGGCTGGGCAGGCGCGAAGCCAGCAGTGTCTTGCCGCAGCCAGGACTGCCGATCAACAACAGATGGTGCCCACCGGCGGCAGCCACTTCCAATGCGCGTCGTGCATGCGCCTGCCCGCGCACGTCGGCCAGATCGGGTAGTGGCAACGGTGTCGTGTCCACGCGTTCCACGGGCGGCAACAGGCGCGGATTGCCCAACCCGGCGCAGCACTCCAGCAGCGTACGCGCTACACGCACATCGGCATGCTCGGCCAAAGCTGCCTCTGCGGCATTCCCTGGCGGTACCACCAAGATGCGACCGGCTTCAGCGGCGGCAATCGCGGCCGGCAGTGCACCGGCCACCGGCCGCAGCTCGCCGGTCAGCCCCAGCTCGCCCAGAAACTCGTATTGAAGCAGCGACTGTGGATCGACCTGGCCGCTGGCCGCAAGAATGCCCAAGGCAATCGCCAGGTCGTAGCGCCCGCCTTCCTTTGGCAGGTCGGCGGGCGCCAGATTCAGGGTGATGCGCCGCTGTGGAAAGTCGAAGCGAGCGCAGAGCAGGGCGGCACGCACACGCTCGCGGGATTCGCGCACGCTGGTTTCGGCCAGGCCAACGATCTGGGTGACAGGCAGGCCGCCAGAGAGATGCACTTCCACCCGCACCAGCGGGGCATCGACCCCGGCGCGGGCACGGCTGTGGACCAGCGCCAGGCTCATGTGTGGTTTCCTGCGGATGGATGTTCGATGGTGCGGCAGGCATTCGGCACGGCGCCATCGGGCATTGCGGGTGAAACGGCTAGGGGGATTCCGGTCAAGGGCGATCCTTCGCTCTGAATAGTCATCGCTGCGCATCAGGAGTCGCCTCGCTGAAGCGTCAAAATCGCGCCTCGATCCCCGATGGATGCACTCAACCGGCGGTTGCATAATCAGCGTACGAGGCGGTTCTTGCTTCGGCCTGCGTCTGAGTAGAGAGGATGGAATGAAGATTGTTGCAGCACAGATGCGATCAGCCCCTGGCGACATCGATGGCAATATCGAACGGCACGTGCACTTCATTGAACGGGCCGTCTCGTGTGGCGGTGCGGCGGTCTTCTTTCCGGAGATGTCGCTGACCGGCTATGAGCCGCGGTTGGCCGAACAGCTGGCAATGACCCCAGATGACGCGCGTCTGGAGGTATTCCAGTCTCTGAGCGATCGGCACCAGATTCTGGTCGCAGTCGGTGGGCCGTATCGCGGCAACGATAGGCCGGAGATCGGCATGTTCGTCTTCCGCAGCGGTCAGGCACCGGCTGTCTACACCAAGCAGATGCTGCATGCCGACGAACTGCCTTATTTCAAGGCAGGAACCACGTCCCTGTCAGTAACCCTTGGAGAGGAAATTCTTGTCCCCGCCATCTGCTTCGAGTCGCTACAGATGGAAAGTGCATTGCGGGCCAAGGACGCGGGAGCGACGGTCTACGTTGCCAGTGTTGCAAAGAACATGATCGGTATGGAGCAGGCTCACCGCCACTACGCAACAGTCGCGCGGGAGCTTGGGATGATCGTGTTGGTATGCAACGGCGTGGGCCATGCCGATGGATTCGAGATGACGGGAGGGTCCGCCGCCTGGGACAACAGGGGGGCGCTGAAGTGCCGCGCCGGAACTGGAGACGAGGCATTGGTGGTGTATGACCTCGCAGATCAGAGCGGTAGTGCCGTGACACTCCCAGCAATGGGCACGCTCGGGAGTGCGGGCTAACGCCCGGAAGGCTTGAGATGTTCGGAGGGAGCATTCGCCTGATTCCGTCCAGGCAGGAACCCTGGCGTTCTCATGAAGAACCCAAGCGTCACGTTGCCATCAACCCAACCGCGGCCCCTGCCGGCTCTCTTCCTGCTGCCGTTCCTGCGCTTGTGCCAGCTGCTGCGACTGCTCCCGATCCTGAGCGCCGAGGCTCCGGTTGGCCGCTGCATACTGCTGCTCCGGTGCGACCGCCAGGGCCTCCTGTGTTGGCATCTGCACCCGGTTGGCGGCGGGGTCCGATGACGCGCCCGGTCCTGAGCGCGTCACGAACAGCGTGGCGCCCGCAGCACGGGTTTCGGTGGCCTCACTCAGTGCCATGTCTACCTGGTCGCCGGGCTTGAACCCGGCTTCTGCTGCAAGCCGGTAGGCGCTGGCCAGCAGGCGGTCGCTGCTCTGGTCCCACGGCTTGTTGTTCTTCTCATCCAGCATGGCTACCGACGAGCGAAGCTGTTCCAGCAGCCCGCTGCCATCTGGGCGAAGGGCCGTGCCGTGGTGCCGGTCTACGTCAGCGTCGTGCTGCGTGGCAGGCCTGGAGGTGTGTGGCGGCGATGCACTCGGTGCGGGCTCAGGTGAAGTTGGCGCGCGCGGCAGGGCATCCGCGGGCTGCTGCTCCGCAGTCGAGCGCTGCACGTGTGCCTGGGCAATCTCCTGTGGCGTGGTGACGCAGACGATCTGCATGCGTTCGTCATCTTTCCCGGCCAGTGTGGCCAGCGAGCCATCCTTCTGTACCTGCAGCATGAACGTACCGAAGTCGGGCACGGCGCGTGCATGATCCTGTGCAACGGCGGCTACGGCATCATCAATCTCTTCGGCACTGCGCACAATGCCGGCACTACGGTAGGCGTCCACCACCTGGCCGCGCAGGCCGTATTCGGTTGGCGTGGGGTTGGCCCGGGCGATGTCGGCCATGGACGTCAGCTCCTGTACGCCGGCCTGCTGGCTCTGGCGCGTACGATTGAGCTCCTCGACGATGCTGCCCTCGGCCAAGTTGGTGCCATACACCCAACCCGGCGTTTGCCACTGCCCGTTGGCGTCCTGCGTGTACTTCTCGCCGTTGGAAGCGCGCAGGGGCTGCGTCTGGGTGAGCGCGTTGGTGATCACCTCCGGTACCGGCTCAATGGTGGCGAACTCGTGCCAGTTGTACTGGTTGAACGCCACCTGGTAACGGGCGGCAAGCGCCTCCGGCGTGTTCAAGGCGTTCTGGGCAATGATGCGCAGCGATTCCCGTTCCAGTTGGCCCGATTTTTCCGGGCTGACAGGCACGCTGTAGTCAAAAGGGACGCGTCCATCAATCATCGCGTGGATGGAGAGGTTCCATTCGCCGTTGTGCGGATTGCGCACGTAGTGGCGGTTGG
The DNA here is from genome assembly GCF_059369595.1 of Stenotrophomonas sp. YJH_SMC_25. Classification (NCBI taxonomy): domain Bacteria; kingdom Pseudomonadati; phylum Pseudomonadota; class Gammaproteobacteria; order Lysobacterales; family Lysobacteraceae; genus Stenotrophomonas; species Stenotrophomonas sp. YJH_SMC_25. The sequence continues at coordinate 60,846 of NZ_JCAFSV010000017.1, forward strand.
TTTCAAACGGCTCGCGCGGCGGCGTGCTCTCGCCGCCTGCATCAAGCTTGAAGGGGTTCTGCGGCTTGGGCAGGTTGGCCATGCCCAGTGAATATGAGTCGTTGGCGGCCTTGTAGTTCAGCTCATCCAGCAGCCGGCCACCGGCGACCATCGTGATCTCGCGGTAGCTTCCGTCGGGCTGCGGTGTGCGCACGCTGCGGCTCCAAGTGCCCTTGGCATCTTCCGGATCGCGGCTCCATTCGTTGCCGCTGCGGTCCACCTGGGTGTAAACCGCCTTCTTGTCCTGGTACTGAGCCCAGTACTCACCGCCGAAGCCACCGGCCACGCCGCCCAGCAGCCCGGTAGCCAGCGCACCTGGCCCGGTCCACGATCCGGTGAACAATCCGTACCCCGCGCCCAGCAGGAAGCCGCCACCGAAGCCGCCTGCAGTGCGCCCCACGAAGTGGGTGGCCGCGGATTTTGCGCCGGCGTTGTTGCCCTCGCTGTGCAACTCGGCCACGCGGTGGCCGGTGATGGCGAAGTCCACGGCCAGTGCGGCAACACCCGCGGCCCCGAGTACGCGCGCGCCGGTGATCTGTCCGCGCGCGGCGGCAGCTTCGGCGGCGCCTTCCGCAGCGCCAGCGCGCCCAGCAGAGCCGGCCAGTTCCGGAGCGGTGGTTGCCGGGCCAGGGCGCACGATGGTCAGTGGCATCTCCGGGTTGAACGCCGTACGCACGCGGGCCGCGGTGTGCTCGCTCAGCGGCAGGCGGCCGCCCTGGTTGGCCTCCTGGATTGCGGTGCCCAACGATGCGCGGCCCCCCCAGCGCTCGCTCAGGGTGGAGTTGCCGGATTGGTCGATGGCATCCAGCGCCGCCGTCACGTTGGCTTCGGAGTGGGTGACGCCGCGCCAGCGCAACTCGGTCGGGTTGAGGGTCTTCAGTTCCGCAATCTGCGCGGCGTGGGTGCGCTGGTAGCCGTCCAGATCGGCGAAGAAGGTGCGGATCCTGGCGTTGGCTTCGGCCGGGGTCATGTTCTCCGGCGTGTTGGTGACCAGGTCGCCGTTGAGGATGCCGGCGCGAAGCGTGAACTCCAGGTTCTGGATGCGGGCAGCCATACGCTCGGCGGCGGCAGCGCGCACATCCGGCGCAGAATCCTTCGCCAACAGCGCTCGGCCATCGTAGGTTTCTGCGAGGTCGTCGAGAACGAACTTCAGTTGATCCGAGTACGCACTCAACGGGCCGCCCGAGTGCGGCGATATACCCAACCGGGTTGCCAGCGCGGGGTTCGCGGGCAGGTTGAGGATGTTGTCGGAACCGTGGAGCGTGAAATGACCACTCCTGGCAAGCGACTTCAGCAGCTGGCTTTGTTCGAACGCATTCTGTTCGATCAGATGGTGTCCCTGGAAAACCGGTGTGTCGGCCATGCGCACCACCTCATTCAAGAATCCGTTTGAAGGAGCTCGTCCTAGAGATCGGCTACATCGCGCAGCCGTACGCCGGAGAAGTTGGCGGCATTCAATGCATCAAACATCGCGCGGTCGCAGATGGGCGGTGCGCCCATGCGATCCTGGCGGAAGATATGGGCATCACCCACAACGTCCTGTTTGAACACCAGGCTGGCGCCGCCGACGAGGCTGTAAAGCTTCTCGTCCTCGCCGGTCTGATAATTGTGGTCGAGCTTGATTCTCACGCGGGACGAGGCTTCATCCAGGGCGTCGAGCCTGCGCAGCACATTGCCCAGGTAGTACTGGGGCCCGGGGCTGCCGTCGGCAAGGCTGAAGTCGCAGGCCACAAAGACAAACGCCTGGGGGTCCATCTGCTCAAACAGCTGCTTCAACGGTTCCGACACAATCCAGATGCCAGCGAGCTCTTCCAGATCGCGTGGCATTGCGCCCTTCTCGGGCACATGAACCAGGTGGGGGCGCTCCGGATACTGGCCTGGCGTTCCATCAGGACGCGAGATGACATTCATCCCCGGATCGATCAGCTTGTCTTCGTTGGCGATCTCTATACCGGGTACCCCGCCGTTGCTCAGCAAGCCTGCGTCGATCAGGAAGAATTCGCCCTTGTGAGATGCGGCTTCGGCTGAAACTTCAGTGGCGGTCGATTCGGTCACGGGGGCTTCCATCATGGATGCGTGGGCAGAACGGGAAAAACCGTTGAGCCGATGCTAGCGGGGCTTCTGCGCAGCCACAAGTTGCGCCGAAACGGTGCCGAGGGCACGTGATTCACGCGGCTCTTTTGGAATTTCGGAACAATGCCGAGGATGATGCAGCCATTCCTTCCACTGCCTGCAATGGTCTGCTGGATAGGCGGAATGACGAGGGAGATTCCAGCCGAGGGTGGCCTGGGTCCCTGAACACGCAGCGCTGGTCATCAGGCACCGACCTGTCAAGGCGCCCAAGCCGTGCCTCAACCCACGAAGGCCCCGCACTTTCCACCAGCAACCGCCCCTGGCTCTGGTGCAGATCCAGCCAACGCTCGAAGCTGGTGCGCAGACGCTCGATGTCCGGCGCCCGCCACCGTGCATCGGCAGGCATGCGGATCAGCACGCGCGAGGGCGCGTTCTCCACGTCCATCACCAGCACGCCCTTGCACCGGATCTCGAAGGACGTCGCCCCGGCATGGCGCGTGTGCAGTTCAAAGCCCTCGTGGGCCTTCGCGGTCACGAAGCCAAGCGCATCACTGTGCAGCAGGCGGTAATCGGCCGGCCGCAGCTTCTGGTAGGCCCACACCTGATCGCCCGCAGGCTCGGGCCACCCCATCCACACCGCCGCCATGATCGAGGCGCACACCGCCGCAGCGGCAAGGCCGTGGTTCTTCATTTGTCACCCCAGACACAGGCAGAAACGTACGCGCCACAAGCGCTCAGTCCTTGGGCCGTATCCGTTCGTGGATGAACGCGGTAAGCGCCAGATCGGCCATCACCAGCCCCTCCATCACCCGGTCGCCCACGTACTGCTCAGGCTCACCGTTCTGGCGCGTGCGCTCGGCCGCCAGCAGGATCTCCTGCACGATGCGCTGGCCGGTGAGCGCGCAGTCGGCGTCGGACAACGCCATCTGCCGGCTGCGCAGGTGGTGTCGCTCGGGCCAGGGCTGGCCGTCGGCCGCAGCGCCCGCGCCGATGGCGTGCAGGATGGCGATGAGGCTGTTGGGATCCAGGGCCGGGGCGGCCGAGGGCGCTTCCTGGACCGGGCGCGGGGGAGGGGAGTGCGGCGTGGTCATGGCAGGCTCCGTGCAAGCAGGCAGAAGCCGCCACCGATAAAGGTGGCGGGCAGAGCGTGGCTCGAAAACCGGTTGCTAGACAAAGCCGGCGGGCACGAGGCCCCCACGCCCCGCCCGCCATAGCCGGCAGACGGATTGCCAGCCGGCACCACGTGCGGTGGTGCCGGCTGGCAAGCGCAAACTTACGTCTAGCAATCCGGGTTTTCGAGTCCCGACCACCGATGCACGGTGGCGCAGTAACGATTACCTGCTGTTGTGCGGAATGCCAACGGGTAGGGGTCAATGCCGCCAAAACCCGAGACGCTTTTGGCATTGTCGCATAGCCCCGGATGCGGCGAGAGCCTTGGCGTGCTTGGCGCAGCGGCACTTCTGGAACGGAGTCGTCAGAACCTTCGGTCAGAGATGTAGGGCGCGGCAAATGCGACAGCATTGGTCTGACGGTCGCTGATGGATGCCGCGTAATTCGCCTCCATGCGTGAGTGACTTTCTGCCTATTGACCCCGTGGGGCGTCACGCAGAATCTGACTACCGTTGTAGTCACCAGGAACTGTCCTGCCCGCAGCAGGAAGGTTCTGCGGCGTTTGAACGGACTCCACCCACTGGCGCAGGCCGCTACAAGGATCACTGTACGTGTTACGCCGCAATCGACTTCTTCTGTCTGCGGGTCTGCTCCCGCTTCCGTGGTTCCTGTTCTGGACCAGCGTTGCTGCCCTGTTCGCGCCGGGTTACAACCCGCTTGCCCAGCACGCCAGCGAGCTGCTGCAGGCGCCAACGCTTGCAAGCATTTGCGCCAGGATCGCCGCCATCGGCTCTGGCGTAGGCTTCGTGGCGTTTGCCATCGGGACATGGCGGGAGTCCGGTCGCCGAATTGCAGTAGGTGCAATCTGCTGGTTGGTCTTTGGCATTTCCATGCTGACCAACGGGCTCTGGCCCATGGGCCATCCGATGCACGGCTTCTACACCATCGGTATCGCCAACATCATTGCACCGGCGATGTCGCACATCGAACTGAGCGCGTGGTCGGCCAACCGAAGGGCGTACGCCGTGACCGCTATGGTGAGCATCGCGGGCATCGTCTATCTCTGGTTGAACGTGGTGGGAGCGGATCCGGAGGGATTCAGGGGGCTGACACAGCGGCTGTTCTCGTCGATCAACTCGCTGTGGCCATTCCTGGTAGCGCTGTATCTGGTGCGCAGGGGTTCAAGCGCGCTGAAGGCAGAGCCTGCGCATTGATGGGGGCGCGCGACAGGAACATAGAGGACCGATCAAGGACTTCTCGATTCTCCGGCCCCAGCTCAAGGTGATCTTCTCGGGATTCATGCCAGGGTGTCCATTGTTCAAGCCGTGGGTGCTCTTCAACCATCTGTTCCTTGATGCTGGCACCACGGGTGGTAAGAGGGGAAAGGTCGTGCGCGCCTTCTGCTATAAGTAGGGACCGCGCCCAGAGGGCCTTTTGGAAGATTGTGGGCTCATGGAGTTGTACTGGCGCTTGTTCACCAGTTGCACATCGCAGCAGGCGGCTCTCAAGGTCGCGGCGCGGATGTTTGAGCAAGCAGGTCTTGAAGTCAGCAATCTCCACGCCGAGCCATATCACAAGGGCGGCTTCATGGTGAGTGCCTGCTCCCGTCATGCTGCGCAATCGTGGCCTGAGTTTGTGGTTCTTGCCCTGGCTTCGGCACAGTGCACCGGCTGCGGATGGCTCCTGAGTGGTTTAATTGCGGAAGAGCTGGATGCTTGGTCCAATCATTCCTTGGTTTCCGGTGTTTCGTCTATCCATATCCAGGCGGAAGGGCGGGAGTGACGAATCGCTGGAGTAGACCAAGGCCAATAGCCTGCAATCATCTTGCAGCAGCTTGGCAAGGGCCAAGCTTGAAAATCGCGCGTCGCGTATCTAGCCGGCCTGATGGAGCTCAGGCTCTCGCGCCGGTGTTCCGCGATAAGGAAGACTCTTGCGATTGATGTCCGCTCCTGGCCGAAAGCGGACGCCCCCGTCGGGGACGGGATCATTGATCTCTTGGTAATGTCCGCTACCAACCCGATGCGGCTATTGGTATTGATGCCGCCGCCGAGCCTACCACTGGGTCCGGTTATACGCAGGCTTGTTAGTCGGACCTGATCGCCCTAACATCGAGCCGTTTCAAGGGGGGGGGGGAGCCAACCATACGGCACTTTGTGGATAAGTCGCGTAGCCAGCCCCGCGGAGCCGTTTATAAGATAATTGGACAGCACAGAGGGAATCGTGGGCGAGACTAACCGTAGAAAGCCGAAGGGAAATGACAAGCATCTAATCCTTCACTACATAATTGTCTTTGTATTGTATGCGATCGCGGTACTCATCGCGGTTAAGCTTCTTGCTTTGCCCGCCGCTCACAAAGACTTCATCACCTCACTATCCAGTGCAGCGATACTGGCAACACTGGGATCAGCCATTGCGACAGTTGGTTCGCTTTGGTCTGGAGATCGCACGACCAGAATTGCCTTGGATGTTGACATCCTTTTCAAGGATATCTTCAAACAGGAGGCATGGAGGAGATGGCCGTTCTTGCTTCGCTCCGGGAGCAGAAAGCTCCTAGATGGGGGTGTCCACGAATTTTCGCTCAGCAACCCTGTCATACCCTTAAACGTGGGTAGCCACAACATCAAAATTACGCTTCCAACGGTTCAAGAAGATTTTTTTGATCTGCCGCTGTTCTTAAACCTATATCCACTTGTTAGGTATAGGAATGCTGCACATACAACAATATCCAATGCGCCGAAGGACTCAATATTCCCAGAGAATAAGCTGAATCCATGGGATCAGTACATGGCGTATGAGTGTCTTACGGATATATGGATCAGTGTTTTTGTGTTCAGGGCGTCAAGATATGTCGTCCATTTCGGTGCAGCACTCACAATAAGTAGCGCTATTATTGGTGGCCTTGCCGCCTCGGCGAGTGCTGCCTAAAAATCCGTCCAAGCCAGCGCCGCCTCGCGGCGCGGCCTAATTCCAGAGTTAGGCGCTAGAAAGAATTCCGACTTTCAAAGTCGTGCTGTCCGGCCATGGAATCGACATGCCAGCTTAAGGCACGCCAGTGGTTGGATTTTCTACCACCAGGCTGATTCGTGCTGCAAACTCGGCGGCCGCGGAAAATTACGCCATGCACCTTGTTCTATGTTCTATCGGAATGGCAGCCCGGCAGCCCCTATGCTGCCGCCAACCGCGGTTTCGCTCCAGCACTGACAGTGGAGGATTCTCTCCCCGTTGGCTTTCTGATTGGAACATTCGGGCGCAAGCCCGCTGGCTATACATTCTATAGCCATGAAGATTAGACTCAAGAGCTCAGCGTCCTGCAGATAATCGCCGCGCATCTTAGTGACCGCTTCTGGCCGAAAGCGGACATCGGGCCCAGGCCGACCGGAGGGAAGGATGGCAATGTCGGCTGCCAACCCATATCGGCTACTGGTTCGGCAGCCGAGCCTATCGCTCGATCCGGTAATACGCCGGGTTGTTAGCCGGACCCAGTCACCCTAAGATCGAGCTGTATCAAGGGAAAGGCCCACCATGCGGTGCTTTGTGGGTAAGTTGTATGCCCGGACCCACGGGTCCGTCTACTAGGTAGTTGGACCGCTAAGGATTGCTCAGTGAACTCTTTGGTCTTTGCTTTTCAGATTGAGTTTTTCGTGGCAACGCTATGTGCATTTGTAATTTTTTACATGCAGGTTCGTGGCTATCGCAAGCACAGGAAGCAGTTCTTCGTCACTTTGGCAATCTCAACTTTATTTGCGGTAGCCGCCACCCTTATGAGGGCGCTCCCATACTTTCTTCAGATGCCTGAAAGCCAATCGGTCATGGTGTACTGGCTATCTGTCCCGCTAGCTATTCTTGCCACTGCACTTGCCACATGGGGCAGCGTCCAATTCTTTCAGGCATTCGATGATAAATAGCAGGCTGGCATCGCCGTCCAACAAATTGTTCAAACCGACGCCGCTTCGCGGCGCGGCTTGATTCTGGCGTCGAGCCGTCCAAGCGCTCGTCCTTTCCATTGAACTACCTTCGTAGTGCCATCAAGACTGGAGACAAGGGTCGCATCTATCTCGCTTTGGCGGTTGCTCTCCAGTAGAAAGGCAAGGAATCCAATCCCACCATGAATGCTTCACCCAAGCCCATCATTCTTATCCCGCTGCTATGTGCGGTTTCGAGCCTCGGCGTGGTGATCGTCCTGGGTCGATCGTCACTGTTTGTGCCGCACGCCTGGTTGAACTCGGCTCGACCACTGGTATGGCTGGGAGTCTCGGTCCTGATGATTGCAGCAATCGCCGTGCGCATGCATTTCATTAAAGATCCACAGAACTCCTTCTCGAAGCATTTTCTGCTTTTTACCGTTGTTTCCCTGGGGATGGGATTTCTGGCACAAGAAGTGGCGTCCGGCGCTGCGTCGTTGTTGAACAGGTTCGGCGCGGACCAGCGCTCACAGTGCTTTGTACTTGTGAAAGTCAGCAGTAACGCAAGTGGAAACGTTCAGCGGGTGATGAATGCTGATGTCCGGCTTCCGGGAGATGACGCACGGGCTCTGCGCCATCTGCAGTACACCCCGGAATCTGCCGACCTTTCCCAGCTCAAGGGTGGGGATAGTTTCGAAATGCGCGTATTGGACGGGGCCTTCGGTTACACGGCATTGCGTGGGCAACGCCCGAGCGCAGGCTGCAGCGACCGCTCTCCTGTCGCGGATGGGCAGTCCCGATCTTTGTGATCACAGCATTTGCTTTTGGCCGGTAGCTGGCATCGACGGGGCGCGCGTACTGGTAAAGACTCGGAAAAGGATAACTGGATTCCCATGACAGCATTCTCGGGTCGGATATCCACGAAGCCGATGAAGAAGGGCGCGACGCTCCGTGCCCAGTAGTTCATCAATTGATGATCTCCCCACTCCCCGAAGCAACAAACGCCTTCAACTGCCGAACGAACTCCGCGTCGTAGAGCTCCCACTCCACAATCTCCCCAACCACCCGCAATGGCTGCGCACTCCGATATGACTGCGTCGGATTCCCGGGAAATTTCTTGTTGGTCACATTCGGATCGTCTTCAAACGGCCCGGTCGGCTCCACCACATATACGCGCGGCCGTCCTTCGCCCCTGGCCATCTCCGCAGCCAACCCGGCGCCCTTGGCAATCGTGGTGAAGTAGACGTGGTTCATCACCACGCTGTCGCGATAGTTGGAGCGGAAGCCCGCGCTCAGCAGCTCGCCCACCGCCAGATTAGCGCGGGTGCCGTGATAGAACGGTCCGGCGACCTGGTCGCAGGTGTCATGCGAAACGGGTGTCCAATCGGTGTCCTGCGCCATCGGCACTGCCCCTGCGTGTCCTGCCGGATCGACAGGCCGGCGAGTCTAGGGTGCCCGGTGGGCCTTGCTGCAAGGCCCCATCCGGGAAATAATCTGTGAACGGGAGGCGCGGTGCGCCTCCTTTTTTCATTCTGCGGCGCCGCGCCCTTCCAGCTCGCGCACGGCCGTTTCCAGCGCATCCAGCTTTTGGCGGGTCTTCAGCAGCACGGCGCGCTGTACTTCGAACTCCTCGCGGGTGACCAGGTCGAGCTTGGCCAGGCCGGCCTGCAGCGCGCTCTTGAAGGTGGCCTGCAGTTCCTCGCGCGATTCGCGCAGGCCCGGCGGCACCAGGTCGCTGAGGCGACGGGCGAGGTCATCGATTTGGTTCAGGTCGATCATGGGGTGCTCCGTGGGGGTGAGCCCGTGCATCCGGCGCGGGCAGGCCATTCGGGCACAAGGATACTGCTGGCACCCACTGCCCGGACAGGCCGCAGCGGCTTCGCACGGGCCTCGTTCAGGCGCTATCCTCCACGCCGGAAGACAGGAGATAGACGATGAAGATGGTCATGGCGGTGATCAAGCCGTTCAAGCTCGACGACGTGCGCGAAGCGCTGGCCGAGCGTGGGGTCACTGGCATCACGGTGACGGAAGTGAAGGGCTTTGGTCGCCAGAAGGGCCACACCGAGCTGTACCGTGGCGCGGAGTATGTGGTCGATTTCCTGCCGAAGGTGAAGCTGGAAGTGGCGGTGACCGATGACCAGGTGGAGGCCGTGGTTGAGGCCATCGTGAAGGCCGCCGGCACCGGGAAGATTGGTGACGGCAAGGTGTTTGTGTACGACCTGGGCAGTGTGGTGCGTATTCGTACCGGTGAGTTGGACGCGGACGCGTTGTAAGCGCGCCGCGGGCTGCCGGCACACGACAGGGATGCCGGAATGGGACGAGGTAGAGTCGACTGTTAGTCGACTTGCGCGCGCAGCGCGGGGTTTTTCGGCTTCGGAACGAAGAGCAGTCGACTAACAGTCGACTCTACCTGATAAGGCGCACACAGCCGCCGAGATGTCGTCCCCATCGGCGCACGCACCCCCCGAGGCATCGTCCCCGTCGGGGCACGCAGCCCCCCGGCGCTGTCCCATCTCATCTCGCGATCCATCGCCGCCCGAAAGACGCGGCGCTTACCGCCGCTTGGCCCACTTGTAGAACCGCTTCCAGCCCTGCCGCACGGCCGCGACCCAGCCCGGGTCGGCCACCAGTGCAGCCTGCGCGGCGCTCGGCGCCTGGCCGGTCACGCGCTGACGGATCTTCAGTAGGTTCTTCATGTCGCTGCGGCTCAGTTGCCGGCTCAGCGGGTTGCGGCGCAGCCAGCGTGGCGCGCGCCAGGCCGAGGTGAAGTCCAGCAGCACCGGTACGCCGCCGCTGACTACCACGTTGGTGCCATGCAGGTCGTTGTGGGTGATGCCGGCGGCGTGCAAACGGCTGAGCGCGTGCTGCAGCTGCTCGAACACCTCATTGCCGACGGCCTGTGCGTTGCTCAGGGTCTGGCCGGGGATGAACTCCATGCCCAGCGCCAGGCCACCGAGGGTGCCGAGCAGCGCGGGGGCGTGCTTCCAGCCGCCGAGGCGCTGCAGCATGCGAGCCTCGCGGCGCACCATCAGCCGCGCGATCAGCGAAACGGGGGTGCCGCGGTAGCGGGAGTAGTCCTTGATGACCGCCTCGCGCCCGTCCAGGCAGGTGCGGTAGACATCCGGGGCCAGGAAACGCTCGCCGCGCTTGAGCAGCAGCGGGGAGGCGGCGTCATCGCCGCAGGAAGAGGATGGCAGGGCAGGAAGATGCATGTCGGGGTCTCGGACGACCCGGTGGGTGGCGCAAAGCGTCAAGCGAACCGGTGTTACAGGGAGTTACTAAGTTTTCGTTAATTTTAGTACTCGCCAGTTCGCTATTCCACGATTTGTCGGAGAAATGTCAGGGGCGTGGCTGGAACAGTTCGTCGCGCTCAATCGGACAATTATGTCTCACTTGGTCGACGGTTCCTTCCGAATCAATAGGTTGGGCGTAGCATCGGTTCGTTCATCCGCGGCCCGCTGAACGTCGCGCACGTCCGGCTTGACCCCGACGCACGGCCTGCCGACCATAAGCTGTTAATTCGCGACATCGGCGGCCGCACCCTTCGGCACGTCCCGTTCCCTGCCGCGTTCCTTACCGGTGCTGGCCACCAGGCCGTGCATCGCCCCGATTCCCGTTCCGGCCGCGGCTGGAGGAAAGTGCTTTGATCATCAAAATCGTCATTGCAGCGCTGTTCGTCGCCTGCGTGCTGTACATCCACTTCCGTGGCAAGGTCCGCGCGCGCTGGTCGCGCCAGCTGCTGGACCACTCCAGTTTCATGGCCCCGATCAACGTGGTCATGTACATGTTCTCGAAGGTGCCGACCACGCCGTTCCTGGACCCGGCCAAGGAGTTCCCGCAGCTGGAGCCGCTACGCCAGAACTGGCAGATGATCCGCGATGAGGCGCTGGCGCTGCGCGATGCGCAGAAGATCGCCGCGTCCAGCACGTTCAATGATGCCGGTTTCAATTCGTTCTTCCGCCGTGGCTGGAAGCGCTTCTACCTGAAGTGGTACGGCCCGTCGCACCCGTCGGCGAAGGCGATGTGCCCCAAGACCACGGCGTTGCTGGAGTCGCTGCCGGACGTGCGTGCGGCGATGTTCGCGCAGCTGCCGTCGGGCAGCGAACTGCGCCCGCACCGCGACCCGTTCGCCGGTTCGCTGCGCCTGCACCTGGGCCTGGCCACGCCGAACAACGACGGCTGCTACATCGAAGTGGACGGCATCAAGAAGAGCTGGCGCGATGGCGAGTGGATGATGTTCGACGAGACCTACATCCACCACGCGCACAACGAGACGCCCGATGACCGCGTGATCCTGTTCTGCGACATCGCCCGCCCGCTGCGCTTCGGCCTGCCGGGGCTGTTCAACCGCGCGGTGGCGGCCACGCTGCTGGCCGGCGGTGCATCGCCGAACCTGCCGGGTGACCCGACCGGTGGCGTCAACAAGGCGTTCGGCAGCGTCTACAAGGTGCGCCTGAAGGCCAAGGCACTGCGCGAGCGCAGCGTGGTGGCCTACCAGCTGATCAAGTGGGGCCTGGTGGTGGCGGTGATTGCCGGTATCTGGGCGCTTTGATCGTTACATGAGGTTGCCGGCCAGCGGCCGGCACTACCGGAACATGAAAAAACCCGCGCTGTCGCCAGCGCGGGTTTTTCTTTTGCATGGGTGCGTGCCGACCGTTGGTCGGCACGCATTACTTCAGTGCCGCCTGCACGAACGGCGGGGTCACCAGCACGCCGGTGTGCAGCGCGGCGGTGTAGTACAGGGTGCTGAAGGTCTTGGCGGCCGAGTCGGCCTGGCGGAAGTCGAAGCTGCTGTCGCCCTTGCGCGCCATGGTCACGCTCCACCAGCCGGTGGGGTAGCACGGCTGCGGGAACGGCAGGGTCTTGAACGAACCGAAGCCGGCCTTGCCCATCTCGGTGCGCATTTCGTTGATCAGGTCCAGCTGCATCAGCGGCGACTCGGACTGCTGCACCAGGATGCCGTCGTCCTTCAGGGCCTTGAAGCAGCTCTCGTAGAAGGCCTTGTTGAACAGGCCTTCACCCGGGCCGACCGGGTCGGTCGAATCCACGATCACCACGTCCACGCTGCCCGCCGGGCAGTTGGCCATGTAGGCCACGCCGTCGTCGAACAGCAGCTCGGCGCGGGCGTCGTCGTTGGAGTCGCACAGTTCCGGGAAGTGCTTGCGCGCCATCACCGTGACCTGCTCGTCGATATCGCACTGGGTCACGCTCTCCACGCCGGTGTGCTTGAGCACTTCGCGCAGGGTGCCGCAGTCGCCGCCGCCGATGATCACCACGCGCTTGGGCGCGGCGTGGGTGAACAGCACCGGGTGGCTGATCATCTCGTGGTAGAAGAAGTTGTCCTTGCTGGTCAGCATGATGGCCCCGTCGATGGTCATCAGGTTGCCCCAGTCGGTGGTCTGGAAGATCTCGATCTTCTGGAACGGCGACTGCACCTCGTCCAGCTTGCCGGTGATGCGGTAGCCGATGGCCGAGCCGGTGCGCTCGAAGTGTTCGATGTACCAGTTGTTGCTGTCAGTCATTGGAAAACAGTCCTGTTCGGAGGGGTGGAGCCGGGCTGGCGGGCGGGGCCGCGTGGCACAGATGCCACATCCGGACGGATCGGCCCGTTCAGGTTGGAACCTGTCACGGGCGCGGGCGCGCATGATAACGAACCTGTGGGCATATAGGCGTTATCATGCCCCCCCTTTTATTGCCAACAAGGCCGACTGAAATGACCGATTGGTCCCTCGACCAAGCCCGCAAGACCTACTCGATCCCGCATTGGGCGGACGGTTACTTCGACGTGGATCAGGCCGGGCACATGGTGGTGAGACCGACCGGGGCGGACGGCCCGGTGGTGTCGCTGCCCAAGGTGGTCGATGCGGCGCGCGCGGCCGGTGCCAAGCTGCCGCTGCTGGTGCGCTTCCCGGACATCCTCGGCCAGCGCCTGGGCAAGCTGCAGGCGGCCTTCGCCCAGGCCCAGCAGGACTGGGAGTACAGCGGTGGCTACACCGCCGTGTACCCGATCAAGGTCAACCAGACCCGCGGCGTGGCCGGCACCCTGGCCAGCCACCACGGCGAGGGCTTCGGCCTGGAAGCGGGCAGCAAGCCCGAGCTGATGGCCGTGCTGGCGCTGTCGCGCCCGGGTGGCCTGATCGTCTGCAACGGCTACAAGGACCGCGAGTACATCCGCCTGGCCCTGATCGGCCGCAAGCTGGGCCTGCAGACCTTCATCGTCATCGAGAAGCCGTCCGAGCTGAAGCTGGTGCTGGAAGAGTCCAAGGCGCTGGACGTGAAGCCGGGCCTGGGCGTGCGCATGCGCCTGGCCTCGCTGGGCGCCGGCAAGTGGCAGAACAGCGGTGGCGACAAGGCCAAGTTCGGCCTGTCGCCGCGCCAGCTGCTGGACCTGTGGAAGTCGCTGCGTGACACCGAGTACGCCGACTGCCTGAACCTGCTGCACTTCCACATGGGCTCGCAGATCTCCAACGTGCGCGACATCGCCAACGGCATGCGCGAAGCCACCCGCTACTTCGTGGAGCTGTCGCGCCTGGGCGCGAAGATCACCCACGTCGACGTGGGCGGTGGCCTGGGCGTGGACTATGAAGGCACCCGTTCGCGCAGCTTCTGCTCGATCAACTACGGCCTGCATTCCTACGCCAGCAACATCGTGCAGCCGCTGGCCAACGCCTGCGAAGAGTTCGGCCTCACCCCGCCGCGCATCGTGACCGAGTGCGGTCGCGCGATGACGGCACACCACGCGGTGCTGATCGCCAACGTCTCGGAAGTGGAAGAGGCGCAGGAAGGCCGCGTGCCGGACCAGCACGACGATGAGCCGGCGGCGATCCGCCACCTGCGCGAGATCCACGACGAGCTGGACGTGCGCCCGGCGGTGGAACTGTTCCAGGAAGCGCAGCATTTCCACGCCGAAGGCCTGGCCAGCTACGCGCTGGGCCAGATCGACCTGCCGCAGCGTGCGCGCATCGACGATCTGTTCTACGCCATCGCCCACGGCGTGCGTGCACGCCTGAGCTATGACGAGAAGAGCCACCGCCCGGTGCTGGACGAACTGAACGAGCGCCTGGTCGACAAGTACTTCGTCAACTTCAGCGTGTTCGAGTCGATCCCGGACGTGTGGGCGATCGACCAGGTGTTCCCGATCGTGCCGATCGAGCGCCTGGACGAAACCCCCGACCGCCGCGGCATCATCGCCGACATGACCTGCGACTCGGACGGCATGGTGGAAACCTATGTCGAGAACGAGAGCCTGGACAGCTCGCTGCCGCTGCACAAGATGAAGCCGGGCGAGAGCTACCGCATCGGCTTCTTCATGGTCGGCGCCTACCAGGAAATCCTGGGCGACATCCATAACCTGTTCGGTGATACCGACGCGGTGGAAGTGCTGGCCGATGCCGATGGCTATGCCATTACCCAGCAGCGCCGGGGCGACACCACCGACGTGATGCTGGATTACGTGGGTTACCGCCTGGACGAACTGCGTGCGACCTATGCGCAGCGCGTGGCCGAGGCCCAGTTGTCGCCGGAACGTGCGCAGGAGTTGTCGGAGGCGCTGGAAGCCGGCCTGACCGGTTACACCTACCTGTCCGACGAACCGCTGGTCTGATGTAAACGGGAACGCCGGGCGTAGGCCCGGCGCTACCGGCCCCGATGAGCGCGCGCGCGATCTTCCACCTGTTCCTGCATGCCGCCGTGCCAGCCCTGCTGGCATGGCTGTTCTGGCGCAAGCGCTTTGCTTCGGCGTGGCTGCTGATGCTGCTGGGCTGGATCATCGACCTGGACCACCTGCTGGCCGACCCGATCTACGCACCGAACCGCTGCAGCATCGGTTTCCATCCGCTGCACACCGCACCGGCGATTGCCGTGTATGCGGGGCTGTGTGTGCCGAAGAAAACGCGGTTGTTCGGCATCGGTTTGATCATCCACATCGTGCTGGACGCGATTGATTGCTGGTGGATGCATCACCGTTGATGTTTGATGTGTGTCGACCAAGGTCGACACCTACCGGGTGTACGGCGACCGGTCGGATTGGCGCTTGGTAGAGCCGGCCGCTGGCCGGCTTCCCCAAGGCGTTTCCGGTGACCACGTGGTTGCCGGCCAGCGGCCGGCACTCCCCACCGTTGGGTTGGCCAATGTCGACGCCTACCGGGCGTACGGCGACCGGTCGGATTGGCGCTTGGTAGAGCCGGCCGCTGGCCGGCCTCCGCAGGGCGTTCCCGGTGACTACGTGGTTGCCGGCCAGCGGCCGGCACTCCCCATCGTTAGGTTGGCCAATGTCGACACCTGCCGGGTGTACGGCGACCGGCCGGATTGGCGCTCGGTAGAGCCGGCCGCTGGCCGGCTTCCGCAGGGCGTTCCCGGTGACTACGTGGTTGCCGGCCAGCGGCCGGCACTACCCACCGTGAGGTTGGCCAATGTGGACACCTACCGGGTGCACGGCGACCGGTAGGATTGGTGCTTGGTAGAGCCGGCCGCTGGCCGGCTTCCCCAAGGCGTTCCCGGCGACCACGTGGTTGCCGGCCAGCGGCCGGCACTACCCACCGTTAGGTTGGCCGCTTCACGCCACCGGCAACCACAACGTTGCGCGCAGGCCGGGCTGCGCATTCTCCAGCGCCAGGCGCCCGCCATAACTGGCGGCGATATCGCCCACGATGGCCAACCCCAATCCACTGCTGCCCTCGCGCTCATCCAGGCGTACACCACGCTGTGTGACCTGGGACAGCGCATCCGCCGCCAGGCCAGGGCCGTCATCACGCACTTCGATGCGTAACTGCCCGTCGTGGGCTTCCGCTTCGACAGTGACCTGCTGTTGCGCCCACCGCCCGGCGTTGTCCAACAGATTACCCAGCATCTCTTCCAGATCCGCACTGGCACCGGCAAACTGCAACGCCGGATCAATGCCTTCCGCTGTGAACGCAACGCCGCGTTCGCCATGCACGCGTGCCATCAGCCGGCACAGCGCCTGTGCGACGGCCGCCACGTCGGTGCGCTGGCGATGGTCGGCAGCCAGTCCTGCAGCCAGGTAACGGTCGACACTGGCCTGCATGCGCGCACTCTGCTCGCGCACGGTGGCACGCCAGTGCGTACCGTCGCCGTCGGCCTCGGTGGCCAACACGCTCAGTGGAGTCTTCAGCGCGTGCGCCAGATCCTGTGCACTGGTACGCGCGCGTGCGACCATGCGTTGCTGGTGCTCCAGCAGCGCGTTGAGTTCTTCGCCCAGTGGCGCGACCTCCGCCCCAAGTCCCTGCGTCTCGATGCGCTGCGCGTCGCCGCGACGAACCCGTTCCAGCTGTGCACCGAGGCGGTGCAGCGGACGCAATCCGAAGTGCACCTGGCTGGCCAGCACCGCCAGCCAGGCCGCGACCAGCACGCCCAGCGCGATGGCGGTGCGCTTGCGGAACGCGGCTACATCCGCATCCAGCGCGCTGCGGTCGGTGGCAACCACGGCCACGAACGGTGCGCTGGCGCGCGGCAGGCGCACCTGTTGCACGCGTGCACGCAGGGACTGCTGGAGTGGCCCAGCCAGATTGCGCGTGGCCGCACCTGTGGCCATGGCCGGCAGGGTTTCATCCCACAACGAGCGTGACTGCAGCAGCACGCGGCCGTCGGCACCGGCGATCTGCCAATAGGCACCGGAGAACACGCGCTGGAAGCGCGCGTCATTCGGTTCCTGGCGCAGGCGCAGCTGTCCTTCGGGGTCCACTTCGGCCTGCGCCAGCAGGGTCAGCATGTCCTGCTGCAGTTCGTGGTCGAGGCGGTCACGCGCGCTGCGCTTGAACAGTTCGCCCAGCAGCGCGCTGGCCAGCAGCGAAACCAGCAGCAGGCCGGCGCCGCCAGCCAGCAGCAGGCGCCGTCGCAGCGAGGATTGCCGGCTCACGGCGCGGCCAGCCGCCAGCCCTGGCCACGCACGGTCTGGATCAGATCGATGCCGAGCTTGCGGCGCACGCGTCCGAGCAGCACGTCCAGCGCATTGGAGTCCGGGTCGTGGCCGCCGTCGAACACCTGTTCGCCCAGGCGGTCGCGGCCGATCACCTGGCCGCTGTGGTGGATGAAGTAACTGAGCAGGCGGAATTCCTGCGGGCTGAGCGACAGCGCCTGCCCATCCAGCTCAAAGCGGCCGGCGTTGACGTCCAGCTGCAGCGGCCCGCAGTGCAGGCGCGGGCTGGCGTGGCCATGGCTGCGGCGGATCAGGGCGCGCAGGCGCAGCACCAGTTCGTCGGCCTGGAACGGTTTGGTGAGGTAATCGTCGGCGCCTGCGTCGAAGCCGGCCAGCTTGTCGTGCCAGCGCCCGCGTGCGGTCAGCACCAGCACCGGGAAGCTGCGGCCGTTGCCGCGCCAGCGCTCGATCACGCTCAATCCGTCCAGCTCGGGCAGGCCCAGGTCGACGATGGCCGCCTGCAGGTCTTCGATCTGGCCGATCTCCTCGGCCTGGCGGCCGTCGGCGACCACGTGCACCACGTAGCTGGCCTGTTCCAGCAGGGGCACCAGGCGCTGTGCCAGTGCGGCATCGTCTTCGGCCAACAGGATGCGCATCAGTCGTCCAGCTCCGTCTTCAGCAGCTTTCCGCTGCGCGCATCATAGTCCAGCTCCACCACCACGCCGTCGCCGCGCAGGATCTCCACTTCGTAGACGCCGTCGTCCAGCTCCACTTCCAGCAATTGGCCCGGAAAGCGCTTGAGCGCATCGCGCACCACGCTTTCCAATGGCACGTAGCGGCCCTGCTGCACGGCGCGGCGCGCGACCTGCTGCGCCGGGTCCTGTGCGGACGCGGCGGCGGTCGGGGCGCTGGCCAGGGCCAGCAGCAGGGGCAGGGTGGAGAGCACCGGGGCGCGGGGAGGACTGTAGGACCAGGCGTGAGTGTGGCGGAGGTGACTAACAGCTGGCTAACAGTGCCGGCTAAGGCGCTGTTAACCACGGGGTGCATTGTGGCGTTGCCGGGATGGTCCGGCCACGAACACGAACAGGAGAACCCCCATGTTGAAGTCACTCACCCTCGCCACTGTTGTCCTGCTGGCCGTCGCGCCGGCCGTACAGGCTGCGCCGCTGGGCATGGCCCAGGTTGAACAGACCCTGCGCAAGGCCGGCTACACCCAGATCCACGAGATCGAACGCGATGATGGCCTGTGGGAGGCTGACGTGAGCCGCGCCGATGGCCGCTTCAGCGAGGTCTACGTGGACCCGAAGACCGGCGAGATCTTCGATGAGCACAGCAGCCGCGCGCTGTTGACCACCGAGCAGGTGCTGGCACGGGCACAGGCGCATGGCCTGCGCGAGATCCATTCGCTGGAACGCGATGGTGCGACCTGGTCACTGGAAGCCCGCAATGCCCGCAACCAGAAGGTGGAGGTGCGCCTGAGCGGTTATGACGGCCGCATCCTGCACAGCGAGCGCGATGGCTGGCTGGATTGATTCGCGTGCGGGTAGGTGCCGGCCGCTGGCCGGCACGGAATGCAGAGCGTGTCGACCAAGGTCGACACCCACCGGCACATGCAAGGTCGACACCTACCAAGCGTACGCAGCGGTAGTGGCCGACCTTGGTCGGCCCAGACCCGGCGCGGGGCGTTACCAGCCAAACGGTGGCGGGTAATCCCAATAGCCCGGGCCGCGGCCGTAGTAGCCGCCGTACGGGCCGAAGAAGCCCGGGCCCTTGCCTTCGCTCACGTGGATGTTGACGTTGACCCCGTGGGTCTTGCCCTCATCGGTGGTGTAGTTCTTGCTCAGGTTCAGCGTGGCGGCGTTGTAGTGGCTGTTGCCACCGTTCTTGGAATAGCCGATGCCGGTGGTGAAGCTGCCGGATACCTTGACCTTGTCGTCGGTGACGTCGGCGATCTTCGCGTCGTCGTGTACGCGCGGGCCGCTCTTGTCACCGTAGTACGTGCCCGGCGGATCCTGCTGCAGGGCCGGGTCGTTGAGGTAGCGCATCGGCGCCTGCGGCAGCGTCAGGTCCAGGCCGGCAGCCTGCGGCGCGGTGGCGCCGGCGGCGGACTGGGCCAGCACGGTTCCCGGCAGGGCCAGGCACAGCAGCAGGGTCAGGGGGCGGATCATGACGGTGCTCCAGCGGACAGATGGCCGCGCAACACGCGGCGGTACAGGCCGACGCTAGCAGGGGCTGCTTGAATGATGCCTGTCGGCGCCCGCTCGCGGTAGAGCCAGGCCATGCCTGGCTGCAGGCTACAAGCGCCCGAACCCGAACAGCCCCGCCAGCGGATGCGCCCGCCGCTCGATCCCGGCCCGCAGCAGCTGCGCGCCGATCATCGAATAGGTGATGCCGTTGCCGCCGTAGGCCATGGCGAAGTGCACCCGCGGCCCCCACTGATCGTGCGGGCCGAAGAACGGCAGGCCGTCCGCCGTTTCGGCGAAGGTGCCGGCCCAGGAAAACGCCGGCACCGGGTCCAGCCGTGGGAACCAATGCAGCAGCTGCTTCATCAGCTTGTCGGCCTTGCTCTGAACGCGCCGGTCGCGGCGGGCGGGGATGTCGATGGCGTCGTCCAGCCCGCCCACCAGCAGGCGACGGTCGCCGGTGGCGCGCAGGTACAGGTAGGGGCGGGCGCTCTCCCACACCATGGTGGTGCGCAGCCGGCCGAGCACGTCCGCATCGATGGGATCGGTGATGAAGGCGTAGCTGCTGCGGTTGCGTGCGACCCGTTGCTTGAGCCAGCGCTGGTTGGCATAGCCCATGGCCAGCACCACGTGGCGTGCGCGGATGGTGGCACCGTCTTCGGTACGGGCGGTCACCCCGCGCGCAGTGGCATCAAGGCTGTGCAGCACCGTGCGGTCATGCACGTGGCCGCCGCGCCGACGCAGGCGCTGCAGCAGTGCATAGGTCAGCCGATACGGATCGACCCGCGCCGCCTGGCGCGTGAGCAGGGCTCCACCTGCGTCCACGTCGAAGCGTTCCTGCAGTGCCTCCGGGCCCAGCCAGCGGGCATCCAGACCGATGCTGCGCCGCGCCTCACCTTCGGCCATCAGGCGCGGAACGTCGCGATGGCGGCTGGCCAGGTACAGGCTGTCCATGCGCTGGAAATCGACGTCCTTCAACCCGCGTGCCACGTCGCCCAGCGCTGGGATTGCTTCCGCACACGCCCGATAGGCAAGCGCCGCGGCGTCCTGGCCATAGCGCTGGGCCAGTTCCAGCAGGTGGGTGTCGATCTCGTACTGCAGCAGCGCGGTGCTGGCAGCGGTGCTGCCCCAGCCGATGTCACGCTGCTCGATCACCGCCACGTCGTGGCCATGCCCGGACAACTCGTCGGCAATCAGCGCACCGGTGATGCCGCCGCCGACCACCAGCACGTCGCAGCGCAGATCCCGCTCCAGCGGTGGGAAGGCGTGGATCAGGCCGTTGCGCACCGCCCACCAGGGGTAGCCACTCTTCAGGTCCATGAGTGGGCGGCTCAGGCTGTGGGGCGACCGGTGTGCGGGGTGTGGATCAGTTCGGACAGATCGAAGCCCTGCAGGCGGGCGGTGGCCAGATAATGATCCTGCACGGTGGCGTCCAGCTGCGGTTCGCGGGCCAGCAGCCACAGGTACTTGCGGTCCGGGCTGCCGACCAGCGCCACGCTGTAGTCCGGAGCGACCTGGATCACCCAGTAGTCGCCCTTGGCGAACGGCAACCAGCGCAGGCCCTTGGGCAGGAAGCTCACCTCCAGGCGCGCGCTGTCGTTGTCGACGGCACAGGCCTCGCCGGTGGCTTCCTCGACGTCGCCGTCCATGCGGCAGCGGTTGGTGACGCCGACGTTGCCGTTGTCGAGCAGGGTGTAGTGCGCCGACACATCGGTGCAGCCTTCCGGCTCGTGGCGCATCGGCAGGCGTGCGATTTCGTACCAGGTGCCCAGGTAGCGGGGCAGCTTGAGGTCGGCGACGGTCTTCAGCGGCGGGTGGTCGGTCATCGGCGGTCGTGGCAGGGGGGGCCTCCACGATGCCGATGGCCTTGCCATGGGCGGGTGAAGCCGGGGCGATGGCCGTGTCCAGAACGTTCCGTCGCCGCTGCGGCGTGCCCGTTGTCACCGGCGTGGCGGTATGCTGCCGCCAGCGCCGTGTTTTCCTGATCCAACCGAGGTGGAGGTGCCGATGTACCAGGTGATCCTGTTGAAGAGTGAATCCGCGTTCGCGCGCGAGCAATGGCCGCAGGTTGATGACCTGGTCGACTACGAGGGCGTCAGCTACAGCCTGCGTGCCGGCCCGCGCCAGCCGCTGCCCACCGACCACGACTGGCACCCGGTGGCGGTGTACGCGCCCGATGAGATCACCGAGGAAGAGTTCCAGGACTGGTACGCGCTGCAGCAGCCGACCGTCGAAGAGCTGCGCCTGAAGTACTGACTTCGCCGACGTGGCGCGCGTGCGCG
This sequence comes from Stenotrophomonas sp. YJH_SMC_25, assembly GCF_059369595.1. NCBI lineage: Bacteria > Pseudomonadati > Pseudomonadota > Gammaproteobacteria > Lysobacterales > Lysobacteraceae > Stenotrophomonas > Stenotrophomonas sp. YJH_SMC_25. Next base: position 82,309 of record NZ_JCAFSV010000017.1, read on the forward strand.
CGGAAACGTGGGCGGGGTGAACCGATGGGGTAGAGTCGACTGTTAGTCGACTGCTCTTCGCTGGACGCTGTGCCAAAGCCCGCGCTGCGCGCGATAGTCGACTAACAGTCGACTCTACCCCGTCGATTCGCCCGGCCACGATCACCCCGCCGCAATCGCCAGGCCGTTATCGCCCCGTCGTGACCACCCCGCGCCTTCACCCCTTCGAAGCTCCCATCGCGGTGGGTGTGGTCCTCTGAGCCACCATCCAGCCTTTACCGCCTGTGCCGTATAGTCGCGCGCAGGCGCGGTGGTCCGCGCGAAACGGTGTGGCTGGCGTGTCTTCTTTCCTGCGATCGATCCGTGCACGGGGGCCTTGGCTGGCCCTGCTGCTGTGCACTGCCTTCCTGCTGTCCGCACCGGTGCTGGCCCAGGATGAGGACCCCACGCCGAAGCAGCAACTGGCGGACATCGATTCCAGGCTGAAGGAGGTCGAGCGCAAGCGGGGCGATGCAGAGGCCATCGAGACACTGGCGATGCTGTCCGAGAATGCCTCGCAGGCCCGGCGCGATGCCGAAGCGCTGGAGAAGGCGTTGCAGCCGCAGCTGGATCGGATCAGCGAACAGCTGGCGCAGCTGGGCACGCCTGCGGAAGGCACCACCGAACCGCCGGAACTGGCCGCGCAACGACGCACCATCACCAAACAGCGCGACGGCCTGGCCGCGTCGGTAGCGCAGGCCAAGGCCAGTGCCGTGCGTGCCCAGCAGCTGGCAGCCGACATCGACCAGCAGCGCACTGCGCAACGCGCCGAAGACATGGGGAAGAAGGTCGCCTCGCCGTTGTCTCCGGCGCTGTGGAGCAAGGTGGCCGAGCGCCTGCCGATCGATATCGCACGCGTCGCGCCGTTGGCCGAGCAGGGGCGCGATACGTTTGTTGCTGGTGTCCGGGCCAATGGCTGGGGCACGCCGTTGCTGGGCCTGCTGGCCGCGTTGGTGATGATGTTCCCGCTGCGGCTGTGGCTGCGCAGGCTGGGGCGGCGCTTTGCGGCGTCCGAGCGTGCGCCGGACGGTCGCCTGCGCCGCTCCGGCCTGGCCATGTGGCTGCTGCTGGTCGGTACGCTGCTGCCCGGCTATGCCGTGGTGGTGCTGATGGCAGCGCTCGATGCGATCGATGCGATCGCGCCGCGCCTGCAGGTGGTGGCCGACGGCCTGGAGACGGCCACCTTCCGCGCCGCCTTCATTGCGGCGCTCAGCGCGTGCATGCTGGTACCCAAGCGTCCGTCGTGGCGGTTGCTGAATCTGGATGACACCGCCGCACTCAAGCTGCGCAAGTACGCGTGGGGCGCGGCGGCGCTGGCCTGGCTGAGCACGGTGCTGGTCGCCCTCGATCAGGCCACGCGTACCAGCGACGTCACCACGGTGGCGCTGGACGGCCTGATTGCGCTGACCTACCTCGGCCTGATCATGGCCATGCTGGTGACCCTGGCACGCCTGCATCGCCGGCAGACCGCCGAGGCCGAGGCCAAGCTGGAGGCACAGGCCGATGGCGTGGGCGCGGCCACGCCGGTGCGTCGCAGCAGCTGGCTGGTACTGGCCCGGGTAGCGGGCAACATCGCGGTGGTGGCGGCCATCATTGCCACATTGCTGGGCTACCTGAACTTCGCCAAGTTCGTGAACCAGCAGCTGATCGGCGGCAGCATCGTGGTGCTGGCCGCGACCCTGCTGTTCAAGTTCGTCGATGACCTGAGCACCTGGATGCTCAACGCCGACAGCAAGGTTGGCCAGACCATCCTGCTCAGCACCGGCCTGAGCGTATCGCGGCTGGAGCAGGCCGGCGTGCTGCTGTCGGCGGCGCTGCGTACCGTGGTCGTGCTGCTCACGCTGCTTGCCCTGGTGGCGCCGTTCGGCAACATCGGCGCGGTGGTGGAGCGCTTCACTTCACTGTTCACGACCGGATTCGATATCGGTGGCACCAAGCTGGCACCGGCGGGGATCGTGTTGGCGGTACTGGCGCTGCTGGCCGGCCTGGCGATCACCCAGCTGGTGCAGCGCTGGCTGACCGACACCTACCTGCCCAAGACCGAACTGGATCTGGGCGCACGCAATTCGGTCAGTACGGTTGCCCGTTACGTGGGCATCATCATCGCGGTGATCTGGGCGCTGAGCGCGATGGGCCTGCAGCTGAGCAAGCTGGCGTTGCTGGTCAGTGCGCTGTCAGTGGGTATCGGTTTTGGCCTGCAGGTGATCACCCAGAACTTCGTCTCCGGCCTGATCCTGCTGGCCGAGCGCCCGGTGAAGATCGGCGACTGGGTGAAGCTGGGCGACCAGGAGGGCGACATCCGCCGCATCAGCCTGCGTTCGACCGAGATCCAGGTGGGCGACAAGTCGACGCTGATCGTGCCCAACTCCGAGCTGGTCACCAAAACCGTGCGCAACATGACGATGGGCAACAACCAGGGCCGCATCCAGATCCAGTTCGCGGTGCCGCCCAGCACCGATGTCGGCAACCTGCGGCAGGCGTTGCTGGATGCGTACACCGCGCATACCAACGTGCTGAAGCAGCCGGCGCCGACGGTCTACATCGACAGCATTGCCGGTGGCCAGATCACCATCAACAGCTTCGCGTACGTGGCCAGCCCGCGGCAGGTCTACGCCACCCGCAGCGATCTGTACTTCAGCCTACTGCAGATACTGGCGGAGCGGAACATTCCGCTGTCGACCCCGACCGATATCCACATCACCCGCGATCCGCAGGAGTAGGGGGTGTTCTGCAGGGCTGCGCCCTGCACCCGCTACGAGCCGGAGCAAAGGCAACAGCAACAGCAACAGCAACAGCGGGCATTCCGTGGTTTGGCGGGGTGGGTCCGGTTGCGGGAGACGCCGTAAACCCGTCCATGAAGTGACCCCCGAGACTTGGACGGGGTCAGGCGGCCGATTGGGCCCGCTCCCGGTACTCTACCGGGCTCAGACCTTTCAGTTTCAGTTTGATGCGCTCCTGGTTGTAGTACTGGATGTATTCCACCAGCCCAGCC
>NZ_JCAFSV010000018.1:0-72625 GCF_059369595.1 Stenotrophomonas sp. YJH_SMC_25
ACCCATGTGGTGGTGGGGTTGCCGGCCAGCGGCCGGCACTACCGCAGGTTACGGTGGGTGCGGACCGTTGGTCCGCACGGCCCCTGCCATCGCCCGACCAACGGTCGGGCGCTACCCATGTGGTGGTGGGGTTGCCGGCCGCTGGCCGGCAACCGGATCAATCAGGCCGCGCGCGCCAGCGCGTCCTTCGCTGCGGCGGTGGTCGACAGATCGAACACATCCACCGCGTCGATCAACCGGTTCGCCTGCTGCTCCAGGCTGCGCGCGGCGGCGCTGGCTTCCTCCACCAGCGCGGCATTCTGCTGGGTGGTGCCGTCCATCTGGATCACCGTCTGGCTGACCTGTTCGATGCCCGCGCTCTGCTCCTGCGAGGCGGCGGAGATCTCGGCCATGATGTCGGTGACGCGCTGCACCGACGCCACGATCTCGGCCATGGTGTCACCGGCCTCGCGCACGCGCCGTGCACCGTGGCCGACCTGTTCCACCGACGCTTCGATCAACGCCTTGATCTCCTTCGCGGCTGCCGCCGAACGCTGTGCCAGGGTGCGCACTTCGCTGGCAACCACCGCGAAGCCGCGGCCCTGCTCGCCGGCGCGTGCCGCTTCCACCGCGGCGTTCAGCGCCAGGATGTTGGTCTGGAAGGCGATGCCGTCGATCACGCTGATGATCTCGGCGATCTGCCGCGACGAGGTTTCGATCGCGCCCATCGTCGTCACCACCTGGCCGACCACGCTGCCGCCGTGAGAGGCAACGGTGTGCGCGCCGATCGCCAGCTGGTTGGCCTGGCGCGCATGCTCGGCGTTCTGGCGCACGGTGGAGGTCAGTTCCTCCATCGATGCCGCCGTCTCTTCCAGGTTGGCGGCCTGTTGTTCGGTACGGCGCGACAGATCGTTGTTGCCGGCGGCGATCTCCGCCGCCGCCGTGTGAATGTTGCCGGAGGCGTGCTTGATGTCGGTGACGATGGTTGCCAGCTGCGTAGCGGTGGTGTTGGCGTCGCCGGCGATACGCGCGAACACGCCCTGGAAATCACCGTGCATGCGCGCGCCGAGGCGGCCATCGGCAATCGCGCGCAGCATGCTGGAGACCTCGCCGAGGTTCAGTTCGGTGGTCTGCATCAATCGGTTCAAGCCGTCGACCATTGCGCGGAAATCATGCTCGAAGCGTGCGCTGTCGCCGCGCTGGCCGAAGTCACCGGCGGCGGCGGCTTCGGCCAGGCGGCGGATCTCGCCGTTGATCATGCCGAGATTGGCCTTGGCCGTATCCAACGCGTTGGTGATCACGGCCTTTTCGCCGGGCAGGCGTTCCATGTCCTGGCTGAGGTCACCGACGGCATAGCGGCCCATGATCGAGATCGCGCGCATCTTCACCTGGATGTGCGCGTCAACCAGCGTGTTGCAGTCGGCCACCATGGTGCCGAACGCGCCCGGGAACGCACTGGCATCCATGCGATGGCTGATGGTGCCGGCGTCATGCGCCTGCGCCATCGTCGCCTGTGCGTCCAGTACGCCGCGCAGCGTGGACTGCACCGCCTGCATCGCCTGCGCGAGGCGACCGATCTCGTCGCGGCTGCGCACCTGCACCACGTGCTGCAGATCACCGGCGGCCACGGCACGCGCAGCGGCTTCCACCGCCAGCACCGGCTGCACCACCGCGCGCCGCAGCCACCAGGCCAGGCCCATCAGCAGCAACACGGCGGCCAGCACGGTCAGCGCCGCGCACAGCAGCAGGGTCTGCCGCGCCTGCTGCGACCGCGCCGCTACGGTTGCTTCGGCCACCTGCGTGGCATGCGTGCTCAGCGCATCCAGTGCGGTCGCCACCGGGCGGTCCTTGCCACGCACCAGGTTGTCGCCGGCGGCGGGATCGTAGCCGGCTTCCGCAAACGCCTGCAGGGCGGCGTGGTAGTCCTTCTGCAGCTGCGTGTGCAGGCCGATGAAGGACTGTGCCAGTTCGCGCGTGCGTATGTCCGGGCTGGCTACGAGGCCCCTGGCCAGCTGCTCGACCAGGCGGCCCTCGCTGTCGAAGGCGTCCAGATGGCGCTGGCGCAGCGCGTCGTCGTGGCCGCGCAGCAGCACGTTCTTCCATTCCTGCACCTGGCCGCGGAACTCGCGCTGCAGGCGTTCGGCGTCGCGGCTGTGCGCGACTTCGGGTGGAACCTCGGTGGACAGCTTCAACCAGGCGGAGGCCAGGCCCGCCAATGCGCACAGCAGGACCACGGCCAGACCAACGGAAACCGCGCCGAGCAGCTTGGACTGCAGGCGCGGAGCACGGACAGACGCTTTCATGGAAGGGACTCTCGGGAAGGGGCAATGCGGTATCGACCTGTCCCCAAGCGTCTGAAGTGCGACACTCATCACATTACCGTTTCGTTTAGTGATGTGAAGGAGATGTTTCATAGGACAAATGTGTCCATATGGAACGAAAGAAGACCCTCGACAGAGAATTTAAATGTAACTATCGTTGTTACATGAAATCCGCAAATCCACTGTCCGACGCCCTGCATGTGATGGCGCACCTGGTCGGCCATGCCGCCCCGCGTACGTCCGAGCAGCTGGCGACCTGCCTGCCGACGCATCCGGTGGTGATCCGTCGCCTGCTGGCACAGCTGCACAAGGCCGGCCTGGTGCGCAGCACCCGCGGCCACGGCGGCGGCAGCCTGCTGGCACGCGACGCCGCGGCGATCACCCTGCATGACATCTACCTGGCGGTGGGCGCACCACCGCTGGTCCAGGTCGGCGCACGCGACTCCGGCGGTGGCTGCCCGATCCAGCAGCTGGTCAACAGCGCCCTGCTCGAGGGTGCACGCGAGGCGCAGCGCCTGCTCGAACAACGCTTGCAGGCGACCACCCTGGATCAGCTCGGCGCCGACTTCGCCCGCCATCTTGCCCATCACCGTTCCCTGGAAGGTCACCATGAATCCTGACGTGCTCATCGTCGGCGGCAGCTATGCCGGCATTGCCGCCGGCCTGATCCTGGCCCGTGCCCGTCGCCCGGTCACCGTCATCGACGCCGGTTCGCCGCGCAACCGTTTCGCCAGTCATTCGCACGGGGTGCTCGGGCTGGATGGCATCAGTGGCGCCGAGCTGCTGAAGACGGCGCGCCAACAGCTGCTGGACTACCCCACGGTGCGTTGGGTGCATGCCGAAGCCGTGCAGGCCACCGCCAGCGCCGAAGGCGTGGAAGTGCGTACCGCCGATGGCCAGGTGCTGGCCGCGCGCAAGCTGCTGCTGGCCAGCGGTATTGCCGACCAGTTGCCGGCGTTGCCGGGCCTCGCCGAGCGCTGGGGCAGCACCGTGCTGCACTGCCCGTACTGTCATGGCTATGAAGTGGGTGGTGGTGCCATTGGCCTGCTTGGTGGTCATCCGATGTCCGCCAGCAAGGCGCCGCTGTTCGCGGACTGGGGCAATGTCACGTTCTTCAGCATGGGACTGGACATCACGGATGAGGAACGCGCTGCCATGCAGCAGCGCGGCGTGCAGATCGAGACGTCGCCCGTGCTGGGCGTGCAGGGCGACCAGCCGACCTGGCTGGAAGTGGAGCTGGCCGACGGCCGCCGAATCGCCCAGCGTGCGTTGTTCGTGCCGGCCACCCAGGCGATGGCCACGCCATTGGTGCAGCAGCTGGGCTGCACGTTGGTCGAGAGCCCGCTGGGCGTGCTGATCGAGGTCGATGCGATGAAGCAGACCTCGGTGCCGAACGTGTATGCCGCAGGCGATGCGACCACGGTGGGCAACATCACCCTGGCCATGGCCGAAGGCGTGCGCGCGGGCATCGGCGTGCACCATGCGCTGGTGGCCGAGGACAGCGTGCCGCGCTGAATGTGCCGGGGTCAGATCCCTTTCGCAGAAAGGGATCTGACCCCCGACGCCACGTGTTGCTCTGGTAGAGGCCGGCCTTGGCCGGCACCGCTCCATTACCCCTTCACGCACAGCACCTGCCGCAGCGTGTGCACCACGTCGACCAGGTCCAGCTGCGCGGCCATCACATCGTCGATCGACTTGTACGCGGCCGGTGACTCGTCCAGCACGCCACTGTCCTTGCGGCATTCCACGTGCGCGGTGGCCTCGCGGTGCTGGGCCAGCGTGATCTGCTGGCGCGCCGTGCCACGGCTCATCACCCGGCCGGCGCCGTGGCTGCAGCTGTGGAAGCTGTCCGCGTTGCCCTTGCCGCGCACGATGTAGCTGCGCGTGCCCATGCTGCCGGGAATGATGCCCAGCTCGCCCTCACGCGCGCTGACCGCGCCCTTGCGCGTCACCAGCAGTTCCTGGCCGTTGTGCATCTCCTTCTGCACGTAGTTGTGGTGGCAGTTCACCGCCATCGCTGCCAGCTGGAACTTCGGCAGCCGGTGGCGCATCTCGGCCAGCACGCGCGACATCATCGCCTCGCGGTTCTGCCGGGCGTAGTCCTGCGCCCACGACACCGCTTCGACGTAGTCATCGAACAGCGGCTCGCCTTCCATGAAGAACGCCAGGTCCTTGTCCGGCAGGTGGAAGCCCAGCACGCGCCGGGCCAGTTCCTCGCGCGCCTTCTCGATGAAGTAGGTGCCGATCAGGTTGCCGGTACCGCGTGAGCCGCTGTGCAGCATCACCCACACCGTGTCCGTCTCGTCCAGGCACAGTTCGATGAAGTGATTGCCGCCGCCCAGCGTACCCAGCTGGCGGTCCAGCTTGTCGGTGCGGATGCGGCGGTGCTTGTCCTTGATCTTCTCCAGGCCGGCGGCCAGCCCGGACTGCACCAGCCGGGTGTGGATGCTGTCGGGCATGCGGTGATGCTCGCCGCCACGGCCATTGCCGACCGGGATGCTGCGCTCGATGCTGTTGCGCAGCTGCCGCAGGTCATCGGGCAGGTCATCGGCGCGCAGCGTGGTACGCACCGCCGCCATGCCGCAGCCGATGTCGACGCCGACCGCGGCCGGGATGATCGCCCCGCGGGTCGGGATCACCGAGCCTACGGTCGCGCCCTTGCCCAGGTGCACGTCCGGCATCACGGCCACCCACGGCCCGACGAACGGGATCGCAGCGATGTTGCGCAGCTGCTCATGCGCCTGCGCTTCCAGCGGCACACCGTTGACCCAGCCCTTGATCGGCGTGGTGCCCTCGGCATGCAGCCATTGATAGTTCTGTTGAGTGTCCATGTCTTCCTTAATGTCATTGATGGGCCGGCGGCGCGTCCCTGCGCCACCGCTACCCCTACCTGATCGTCACCAGCTGCTTCAGCACGCCATCCAGGCCGCCGAACACGGTGAGCGTGTCGATCTTCTCGGTGACCTTCTCCAGTGCCTCCAGCTCCTTCAAGCGCATCAGCACCGGGTTGTCCTCGATCAGCTTTGCGGTGTTGAGCTGCGAACGCGTGGCGTTGGCCTCCTCGCGGCGACGGATCACGCTGGCCTGGGCCTGCTTTTCGGCCAGCACCACGCCGTTGAGGATCTCCTTCATCTCGCCCGGCAGGATCACGTCCTTGATGCCGACGCCGAGCAAGCGCACGCCGTGGCCTTCGATCGCCGCCTGCACATGCGCAGCGATCTCGCCGTCCAGTGCCGCCTTGTCACCCAGCAGCTCGTCCAAGCTGCGCGCGGCAATTGCCTGGCGCAGGCCGAACTGCAGCTGCCGGTAGACGAACTCATCGGCATTGCTGAGCGTGCGGTGCGCACGCACCGGGTCGACCACCTGCACGGTCGCGGCCAGGTTCACCCGCAGGGTCACCTTGTCGCGGCTGAGCAGTTCCTGGCCGGACACGTCCAGTGAACGTGCACGCAGTTCCACACGCTCCACCGACACGTTGCCGTTGAAGTTCCAGAACGCGTGCAGGCCGGCGTCCAGCGTCTGCCGCAGCGTGCCATCGATGAACAGCAGGCCGACCGACTCGCTCGGCACCGTGCTGATCACCGCCACACGCGGCAGCACGCCCAATTGACCCAGCCGCTGCTGCACGTCGGCCGGAATGCGCGGCTCGTCACCCAACGCCATTACCTGCACCTGGGTATCGACCGAACCGCGCCAGTACAGACGGCGGCTGCCCGGCGGCAGCACTTCATCGATGCGGCCGTTGCGCAGCAACAGGCCGACCTCGCTGGCGCCGACGTTGGCCAGCACGAAGTGCGTGTCCAGCTGTGCGCCCAGCGCTTCGATCAGGCTGTCCTGGTCGCTGCCGGTGTAGGCCGCGCCCTCCGATGCAGTGTGGATGTCCACGTGCGGCCGGCCGCCGAACGGCGACAGGCGGTGCACGCCCGGCAGCAGGATCTGCTGGAAACGACGGTTGCGATACACCAGGCCGCGCTCGCCGTCGCCGATCACGACCTTGATGGTCCAGAACATGGGAGTCTCTCCTTGTATGGCTCTGGTGGTTCGACCCGTTGCGGATGAATCGCCATGACCCGGGTCGATCCGGTCGTGGCGAGGCTGCCTGCACATCACGTGCAGGCAGCGGAAGAGGGCGGCCATCGGCGGACGGTCCGCGCGCGGAGCCTTCGATGCGCCGGCAGTGCTGCCATCGTCGTTCCCGGCAGGCAGCACCGGTGCGGAACGTGGCTGGCAGTGGCGGCGGGCCGGGGCCCGGCGTGAGGTCCGTTGCCTTCCACGTTCCTGCCCGAAGGCGATGTCGGTGGACGGCGACGATGGCCGCTGGGGCTTGCGCCCCGGGTGTTGCTTCAAGTCATGACGTGACAGGTCATGTGGTTTGGAGTGGGAATCGAACCCACGACAGACGGATTACGGATCCGTTGCTCTGACCAAGCTGAGCTATCCAGTTGGGGACCGCGCGGAATCGAACCGCGTACCGGCGAACCGGTGCCTGCCTCCAGCAGGCGATCCAGGCGATGGCATGTCCGCGACCTCCGGCATACGCCACGGCAACGCCGCGCGCACCAGCCCGTGGTTGAAACGGGACCGTTGGATAATCGAGGGTGCAGGCCACCGACATTATCGGCGAGCGATAATGTTCTGATGCGATGCAGATAATGTCCAGGCGCTGCCAGTCGCGCGAAGTAAATCCTTCGGCGGGGCGGGAAAAGCCTGGGTCAGTGAGCGGCGGGTCGCCGCGCGGGGTGCAGTTCTGGCATCGCGGGTCCTTGTGTCGACGCAAACGAAAACGCCCCCGGGACTTGCGTTCCGAGGGCGTCGTCAGGCCTCGGAGATCGGGGTGGCCGATCTCCGCAGGGCGGGTATCAGGCCGTTGTCAGCTGGTCTTCCTTGCCGAACGCGCGCGCCGGCCCGTCCATGCGCAGGCATGGCAGCAGTTTGGCGATGGCGACGGAATGCGCGTTCAAGGGAAGTTTCCAGTGGTTGTTGAAACGAGGTGCGCACGATAAACCACGATTTAGTCGTGCGCAACCATTTTGTTCAATTATTTTCTGCGGTATGTGTGCAATGCCGGCCAGCGGCCGGCACTACCGGCCCTCACGCTTCCGCGCTGGCGGCATCCAGCTGCGCGACATCGTGCACGCTCAGCGACACGTTGGCCGCCGCCAGCAGATCGTGCAGCTGCTCGACGCTGGTGGCGCTGACGATCGGCGCGGTGATCGACGGCCGTGCGATCTGCCATGCCAGCGCGATCTGCGCGGCACTGGCGTTGTGCTTGCTGGCCACGTCATCCAGTGCCTGCAGGATGCGCAGGCCACGCGGATTCAGATAGCGCTTCACCACGTTCTCGCCACGCGCCGGGCTCTTGGCCGCATCGGCCGGCGTGCGGTACTTGCCGCTGAGGAAGCCACTGGCCAGCGCGTAGTAGCCGATCACGCCGATCTGTTCGCGCTGCACCAGCGGTTCCAGTTCCTTTTCGTAGCCGGCGCGGTCATACAGGTTGTACTCCGGCTGCAGGGTTTCGTAACGCGGCAGCTTGTAGTCGGTGGACACCTTCAGCGCATCGGCCAGGCGCGTGGCGCTGTAGTTGGAAGCACCGATCGCACGCACCTTGCCAGCTTCGATCAACCGGCCGAATGCAGCCAGGGTCGCTTCCAGCGGCGTCGACTCGTCATCCTCGTGGGCCTGGTACAGATCGATCACGTCGGTCTGCAGGCGGCGCAGCGAATCCTCGACCGCCGCATTGATGTTGTCCGGGGTCAGGCCGGGGCGTTCGGCCCACTTGGCCACCTTGGTCGCCAGCACCACCTTGTCGCGCTTGCCGCTGCGGGCAAACCACTTGCCGATCAGCGTCTCCGATTCGCCGCCGGCATTGCCCGGCACCCAGGCCGAATACACATCGGCGGTGTCGACCAGGTTGAAGCCGGCGTCGACGAAGGCATCGAGCAGGGCGAAGCTGGCCTTCTCATCGGCGCTCCAGCCGAACACGTTGCCACCGAAGGCGAGCGGACGTACATGCAGGCCGGAACGGCCCAGTTCGCGGGTTGCCGTCATGGGCACGGACTCCTTGGGGGAAGTGCTCCAGAATAAAACGCGTAGTGTGACCGTGCTGCGGCGGCGACCACAAAACAGTGTTCCGCGATACGCACGCAGCTAACGTTTTGTGAACACCTGGGACGCCGCGGCTGCTAGTCTCGCCGCATCTTCCGCTGGAGTCGCTCCGATGATGCCTGCTTCGTCCCTGCGTGGTTGCCGCCTGCTGCTTGCTTCGGCCCTGTTTGCCGCTGTTCCCGCGTTCGCCGCACCGGCCACGGTGGCGCCGGCGAAGATCCAGGTGTCGCCGGCCATCGACGCGGCGGTGAAGGCACCCACCCGTGATGCCAACAACGTCAAGCGCGACGGCTTCCGCCACCCGGCGCAGACGCTGTCGTTCTTCAAGGTGACGCCGGAAAAGACCGTCATCGAGATCACCCCCGGCAACGGCTGGTACTCGGAGATCCTGGCGCCCCTGCTGCACGACAAGGGCCACTACGTTGCTGCGGTGGTCGATCCGATGGCGGTGCCCGAAGGCCGCGGCCGTGACTACCAGCAGCGCAGCCGCGACAGCCTGGAAAAGAAGTACGCCGCTGCACCGGCACAGTTCGGCAAGACTGCCGTGGTCGCCTACGATCCGGCCAAGCCGGTGTTCGGCCCGGCCGGTTCAGCCGATGTGGTGCTGACCTTCCGCAACGTGCACAACTGGCGCAAGGCCGGCCAGGCGCAGGGCATGTTCCAGGGCTTCTTCAACGTGCTCAAGCCGGGCGGCGTGCTGGGCGTGGTCGAGCACCGCGCCAAGGCCGACGTGGCCGACGACGATGACACCGGCTATGTCGGCCAGCAGCAGGTGATCGCGATGGCCGAGGCCGCCGGCTTCAGGTTGGACGCGCGCAGCGAGGTCAACGCCAACCCGCGCGACACCAAGGACCACCCGAACGGCGTGTGGACGCTGCCGCCGACTAACCAGCACGACAAGGCCGACGAGGCGAAGTACCAGGCGATCGGCGAAAGCGACCGCATGACCCTGCGCTTCATCAAGCCGTAAAGCGGGGCGCCGGGCCGTGCTTGGTGAGCGCGCAGCGCGGTGTTGGGCGGAATGGGTAGCGGCCGGGCAATGCCCGGCGCTGCCACCAATGGAGTGTGCTGTTGAAGAAAGTGCTGTACTTCGCCTTCGCATTGATGGCGCTGCCGCGGTTGTACGACTTCGTGTTCCATGCGGGTCACGTGCATGATCTCGTGGCGGCGGCAGGTTTTGCGGTGCTGCTCGTGGGCTGCCTGTGGGACGAACGTGCGCGCAGGGCCTGCCCACCGGTAGCGCGGCTACGGTATCGCGCCAACGCTGCCGCCACGTGCGGCGCCGTGGTGGTGCTCGTTGCGCTGTTGATGGAAAGGAAGGTCTTCGGCTGAGTGGTGATCGCGGCGGCGATGCGGGAATGGGACAATGCCCCACCCGCCGACTGCCGTGCCCGCAATGCTGATCGCCTTCAACAAGCCCTTCAACGTGCTCTGCCAGTTCACCGACCGCAGCGTACCGCCGCGGCCGACGCTGGCCGGGTTCGGCCTGCCGCCGCGCGTGTATGCCGCCGGTCGCCTGGACCATGACAGCGAAGGCCTGCTGCTGCTGACGGATAACGGTACGCTGGCGCACAAGCTGACCGACCCCAGGCACAAGGCCGATAAGACCTACTGGGTGCAGGTGGAAGGCACGCCCAGCGATGAGCAGCTGCAAGGGCTGCGCGATGGGGTGGAGCTGAATGACGGGCCGACCTTGCCGGCGAAGATCGAGCGCCTCGATCCGGCGCCGTCGCTGTGGACACGCGATCCGCCGGTGCGCTTCCGCAAGACCGTGCCCGATGCCTGGCTGGCGATCACGATCCGCGAGGGCCGCAACCGCCAGGTGCGGCGGATGACCGCGGCAGTGAACCTGCCAACGCTGCGGCTGGTGCGGGTGGCAATGGGGCCCTACCGGCTGGACGACCTGCAGCCGGGGCAGTGGCGGCAGATCGGTTGAAACAGAAAGGCCGGATACCTCGCGGCATCCGGCCCTGACTCGGGGTCAGATCCCTTCCGCAGGAAGGGCTCTGACCCGGTCGGTCACACTCAGGCGTCGCTGCCGATATCGCTGTGCTCGTCCACCACGGTGTCGTTGCGGCGGTCGCGTGCGTTGATGCGCTGCGCCTGCCCATTCACCACGTGGCCATTGGCAGCCTTCTTCTTCTGCTGCTTGCGGTACAGCGCATAGCCGAGCAGGCCGACGCCGACGGCAGCCGCGGCAATGGTCACGGCCGGGTTGCGGCGGGCGAACTTGGTGGCGACCTTGCCGCCGGTCTTCACTGCGCCGAGGGCGGCGCCGGTCTTGATCCAGTCCGCGTTGCGCAGGCTGCCACCGGCGCTCTTCAGGCCATCGCCGGCGGTGTGGGCCAGCTCCAAGGCGCGCTCCAGAGCGCGGTCGGTGATTACGGTCAGCTTGCTCATGCGGGGGTCCTTTGCCTCGGGTCGAAGTCCAGTGTCGCGTGTTGCCCGTAAACGGTATGTCAGTCGGGGACGCAGGCGGTGTGACTTTAGCGTAGCCATTCAGGATCAGGCAGGGTGGGTCGGATCCCTTTCCGTTGGGAAACGGCTCTGACCCCAGCGCCACGCCTGGGGTCAGAGCCCATCGCGATGCAATGGGATCCGACCCCGCCCGTCAGGTTCCGCGCGGCTTGGCCCGGTGCGTGGCCGTCGCCGTCCACGGATCATCCGGCCATGGGTGGCGCGGGTAACGGCCCTTCATCTCCTTTTTCACTTCGGCGTAGGTGCTTTCCCAGAAGTTGCGCAGGTCCTGGGTGACCTGCAGCGGGCGGCCACCGGGGGAGAGCAGGTGCAGGGTCAGCGGCACGCGGCCATCGGCGATGCGCGGCGTGTCGGCCAGGCCGAACAGTTCCTGCAGCTTCACCGCCAGCACCGGCGGCAGCGGATCGCCGCTCTCGCTGTCCAGCGCATAGGTGATCGGCCGCTCCAGTCCGGACGGCACGGTGATGCGGGTCGGTGCGTGGCGTTCGACCAGCTGCCGTTGTGACCACTCCAGTGGCGATTTCAGCGCTTCGCCGAAGCTGGATTCGTCCAGCGCATCCAGTCGCGTCTTGCCGGCGAACGCGGGCTGCAGCCACTGCGCACGGTTGGCCAGCAGGGCGTCGTCGCTGCAGTCGGGCAGGCCAAGCTCGGGCATCCAGCGGCGCAGCGATTCCACCCGTGCCTGCCACTGGCGCAGGCCTTCGGTCCACGGCAGCGCCTGCAGGCCGAGCTCGGCCACCGCATCGGTCAGCGCCTGCGCGGCGTGCTGCGGATCGACCCGGCCGGCCGAGCGGCTGTCCAACACGATCCGGTCGAAACGGGTCTCGCGCAGGGCCACCAGGGCGCGGCGCTCGCTGTCCCAGCGCACCACGTCTTCGGTGACGAAGCGCTCCGGCCACGCCCTGCGCAGCTGGCCTTCGTCCACCGGTGCGGCACGCAGCAGCAGCGCATCGCGTGCCTCAAAGCGAAGCTCGCTGGCCACCAGCCACGGTTCGCCACGCAGGTCGCTCAGCTCGTGCAGGCGCGCGCTGCGCCCATTGGCCAGCAGGTAACGCAGTGGATCGCTGGGATGCTGGAAGCCGATCCGATCAGGGAAGGCGTGAGCGAGCAGGTCGCCCAGCTCATGGGCCTCGATGCTGGCCGGCGGCGTGGCTTCGCAGCGCAGGCGGCGACGCCACTGCTTGGCGGCGGCATCGATGGCGGCCAGCCCGCTGCGGTTGGCATCGCCCGGTGTGCGGCCATTGCGGAACGCGGCCAGTGCGCGCCAGCGGCTCGCCAGCGCGTCACCGCCCTGGCGCAGCGGATCGCGCGCTTCCAGCAGCGCGGCCAGATCGGCGGCCAGCGCCTGCGAACGTGTATCGGGCGCGGCCAGCAGCATCGCCGCCATCCGTGGGTGCGTACCCAGCGCCAGTACGCGGCGGCCGAGTGCGGTGATCGCACCACTGCTGGACAATGCGCCCAACCGCTGCAGCAGTTCGCGGGCGGCGCCCATCGGGCCGGCAGGTGGCGCATCGAGGAAGCGCAGGTCGCTGCTGCCCCAGGCGGCCAGTTCCAGTGCCAGTCCGGCCAGTTCCACCTGGTCGATCTCGGCGCGGCGCTGCGGCTCCAATCGCTGCGACTGCGGCCACAGCCGCCAGGCCACGCCTTCGGCCACGCGACCGGCGCGACCGGCGCGCTGGTCGGCCGACGCCTGGGCGATGGACACCACGTCCAGCCGGGTGAAGCCGCTGTTGGGGTCGTAGCGCGGTTCGCGTGCCTGGCCGCTGTCGATCACCACGCGCACGCCGGGCAGGGTCACCGACGACTCGGCCACGTTGGTGGCCAGCACCACGCGGCGGCGGCCATCGCTGGCGGCCTGCAGCACGCGCGCCTGCTGTTCCACCGGCAGCTCACCATGCAGGGCCAGTACTTCGACGCCGGCATCCAGCGATTCCTGCAGTCCAGCCTGCACCCGCGCGATCTCGCGCTGGCCGGGCAGGAACACCAGCAGGTCACCGGGGTGATCGGCCAGGGCCTGCTGCACCGCGCGGCGCACCTGCAGCTCCAGCGTCTCATCGCGGCGCGCCGGGAAATGGCTGACCGTCACCGGGTAGCTGCGGCCCTCGCTGCTCAGCCGCGGCGCATCGAGGAAGCGTGCCAGGCGCTCGCCATCCAGCGTGGCCGACATCACTACCAGTCGCAGGTCATCGCGCAGCTGCGCCTGCACGTCCAGCGCCAGCGCCAGGCCGAGGTCACCGCTGAGATGGCGCTCGTGGAATTCGTCGAACAGGATCGCACCGACTTCTTCCAGCATCGGGTCGTCCTGCAGCATGCGGGTCAGGATGCCTTCGGTGACGACTTCAATGCGGGTGCGTGCCGAGACCTTGTTCTCGAAGCGGATGCGGTAGCCGACCGTGCCGCCGACCTCTTCGCCCAGCTGCCGTGCCATGAACAGCGCGGCGCTGCGTGCGGCGACCCGGCGCGGCTCCAGCAGGATGATTTTCCGGCCTTGCAGCCATGGCGCTTCGAGCAGGGCCAGTGGTACCTGGGTGGTCTTGCCGGCGCCGGGCGGGGCTTCCAGCACCAGCCGTGGCTGCACGGCCAGGTGCTGCTGGATCTGCGGCAGCAGCGGGGAAATCGGGAAGAGCGGGGCATTCATGGGCAAAGGATAAGGGGCCATGGCGGCCGCAGGTACAATGCGCGGGCACTTTTCCCCCGCGATGACCATGCACCTGATCGATATCGGCGCCAACCTGACCCACGACTCCTTCGACCGCGACCGCGATGCCGTGCTGGACCGCGCACGGCAGGCCGGCGTGGTGCAGATGGTCATCACCGGTGCCAGCCGCGAGCACTCGCCGCTGGCCGTGCAGCTGGCGCAGCAGCACCCGGGCTTTCTGTATGCCACCGCCGGCGTGCACCCGCATCATGCGGTGGAGTACACCGAGGAATGTGATGCCGAGATGCGCGCGCTGCATGACCACCCGGAAGTGGTGGCGGTGGGTGAGTGCGGGCTGGACTACTTCCGTGACTTCTCGCCGCGCCCGGCGCAGCACCGTGCCTTCGAGCGCCAGTTGCAGCTGGCCGCGGACAATGGCAAGCCGCTGTTCCTGCACCAGCGCGACGCGCATGCCGATTTCATGGCACAGATGAAGAACTTCGAAGGTCGCATCGGCCCGGCGGTGGTGCATTGCTTCACCGGCGAACGCGACGAGCTGTTCGACTACCTGGACCAGGACTGGTACATCGGCATCACCGGCTGGCTGTGCGATGAGCGCCGTGGCGCGCACCTTCGCGAACTGGTGAAGAACATCCCGGCCAACCGCCTGATGATCGAGACCGATGCGCCCTACCTGCTGCCACGCACGCTGAAGCCGATGCCGAAGGACCGCCGCAACGAACCGATGTTCCTCTCGCATATCGTGGAAGAACTGGCACGTGACCGTGGCGAGGACGTTGCAGTGACGGCGGCCAATGCCACTGCCGCCACGCGTGCGTTCTTCCGCCTGCCCGACGCGGGTTGATGGGAGTGCCGGTCGCTGGCCGGCAATCAACCGTGGTGCCGGCCAGCGGCCGGCACTACCGGAGCAGGTCGCGCAGGCCCTCACGGTAGCTGGGGAAGCGCGGCTGCCACGCCAGCGCTTCACGCGTGCCACGACTGTCGATGCGCTTGTTGCTCTCGTAGAAGCGGCGTAGCGTCGGGCTGAGTGCAGGGTCGTCCCAGGCCACGGCAGGTGGCATCGCAAACCCGCCCAGCTTCGCGGCGAAGGCCAGCACATCCTGCGGTGGTGCCGGCTCGTCATCGCTGGGCAGGTATATCCCCTGCGCAACCGGTCGCTGCATCGCCGCGACGATCACTGCCGCAAGATCCTCTACGTGCAGGCGGTTGAACGCCAGGCCCGGCCGAACCACATGGCGGGCACGGCCCTGTGACAGCTGCAGCAACGCATTGCGCCCCGGCCCGTACAGGCCGGGCAGGCGGAACACCGCCGAAGCGATGCCACGTACCTCTGCAAGCGCACGCCATTGCGCTTCGGCACGCAGGCGCTGCACGCCGGCTGCTTCGGTGGCATCGGCTGCGCTGTGCTCGTCAACCCAGCCGCCGGCCCGATCGGCATACACCGACGTGGACGACAGATAGCCCACCCAGCGCAGTGCCGGGCTGGCCCGCAGAGCCGGCAGCAGCAGGCGCAGTGCCGGGTCGCCCGCGGCATCTGGCGGCACGCTGCACAGCACGGCCTCGGCCTGCGCGACCTCATCGAGCAGGGCGGGCGACGGTGGGGAGTCAGCGTGCAGCTGATGCCGCAGCAGGCCATCGTCCGGCGCCGACGAGGGGCTACGCACCGTGCCGACGACGTGCACGCCCCGCGCCTGCAGATGCGGGGCCAGCACGCATCCGCTCCAGCCCATACCGAGGATCAGCACCCGCATAGGCAGCGCGCCGGCCTGCAACGGGAGGCTCACGCGCCGCGCAGTGCCTGGTAGGCCTGCAGGCTGCTGTAGGCGACCTGCAGCAGCAGGGCTTCCTGATCGGCCTTGCGTGCACGCGCCAGCATGTCGCCGACGATCTGTTCGGCCTCTACCTGCTGGCCTGCTTCCAGATCCCGCAGCATCGACGCCTTCAATGCAGAGCCGGCCTGGGTGAGGGTGCCGCGCGCGGTGTCCTGCGCGGCATCGGGAATCGGCTCACCGGCAGCTTCGGCCACGGCCAGGCATTCGTCGTACAGGCCGCGCACGATCGCCTCGCCATCATCGGTGGCGACGATGGTGCCGATATCCGCGCGAAGCAGGCAGGTAGCAGCGGCCAGCGCGGTCAGGAAGGTGTACTTGATCCACTGTTCCTGGCCGATGTGTTCGCTCGCCAGGTGATCAAGATGGGCCTGCGCGCAGGCAGCGGCGAAGGCACGCACGCGTGCGGACGCCGCGCCGCCATCGCGCTCGCCGAAGGTGAGCTTGGCCGGCTTGCCCAGGTGCAGCACCGCACCGTCGGGGGCCTTGGTGGCGCTGATGAAGCACAGGCCGCCGAGCACGGCGTCGCGGCCGAAGCGCAGGTCCAGCGCGTTGTAGTGGTGCAGGCCGTTGAGGATCGGCAGCACGGTGGTGTTCGCGCCCACGGCTGGAGCAATGGCGTCGATCGAGCCGTCGAGGTCGTAGACCTTGCAGCTGAGGATGACCAGATCGAACGGCTTCTGCGCAGCCAATGCGGGCAGCGCATCGGCGGTGACGTGCTGCACCGGGAAGCTGGCATCGCCGAGCGGGCTGCGGATGACCAGGCCATCGCGGTCCAGCTGGGCGGCGCGCGCGGGGCGCACGAGGAAGGTCACGTCCACGCCGGCCTGGGCCAGGCGACCACCGAAGTAACCGCCGGTACCGCCGGCGCCGAGGATCAGGATGCGCATTGCACGTTCACCGCTTTCTGGGGAATCAGGTCTGCGATTGTGCCGGAGATTGCGGCCAACGGCGGAGCCCCTCGTGGTGGTTCGCGCAGTTGGTTTCATGAGCTGGGTCGTGTGCGATGGGTTCGCGGGGGACGCCGTGAACCCCGCTCCGCGGTCCGGCCCAGCCGCTGGCGGCTGTGCGTTCGGGCGCTTGCGAAGCAATGCTTCGCAAGCAAAGCGCCCTCACCCCTGGGGGCTTAGCCGCGCCATCCATGGCGCGGATACCCCCGCGAGCCCATCGCACACG
This sequence comes from Stenotrophomonas sp. YJH_SMC_25, assembly GCF_059369595.1. Classification (NCBI taxonomy): domain Bacteria; kingdom Pseudomonadati; phylum Pseudomonadota; class Gammaproteobacteria; order Lysobacterales; family Lysobacteraceae; genus Stenotrophomonas; species Stenotrophomonas sp. YJH_SMC_25. Next base: position 16,548 of record NZ_JCAFSV010000018.1, read on the forward strand.
ACCCCTGACAGTTTCCGGGTGCGGCCACCACGGAAAACAGATCAGGAGCGGAGGCGGGTCGCTCGCTGCGCTCGCTCGTGTAGAGCGGTGCTCAGGGCAGTTGTTCGCTGAAGTCTTCGGTGTAGCCCAACAGCAGTGTGGTGCGGGTGGCCAGGGTTGCAGCCAGTTTTGACCACGTGTCATGCGTTCCGGCCGCGTAGACGCGCTGCAGGTCCGCGACCAACGCATTTGCCTGTGCAGGCGACGGCGCGCTGTCGCGCTGGAAGCCGAGCCACGATGCGCCAAGCCCGAACAGGCGGTAGCCATGGTGCTCCTGCAGGTGCCGGATCAGGGCGTGATTCTGGAAGATGTCCCAGTCCGCGCTGAAGTAACCGTTGGGCAGGGCGGCGATCAGCAGGTCATCGCGGTCCACCGGCACCTGTTGCACGCAGACCACCTCGTCGACGATGAGGTCCGGCGTTGCATTGGCGGCGACCAGCGCCTCGATGTCCTCGTTGCTGCACATCAGCGTGCCCGCCAGCGCGCTCCATTCCAGCCGATGAGAGGAATGCTCGAGCTGCGCGACCACATGCGCCAGCAAACGCTCGCGTGCCGCCAATGCACCTTCGGGGGTTTCCGGATCTTCGTCCTCGTACAGCGCGATGCGCGCGTCGTCGGACGCATGCATGCTGGTGTAGCGGCATTGGCCGACATCATCGAGCGTGCACAGGTAGCGATACCGGGGATCAGCCGCGTGCCGCGAGGCCAGGTATTCCAGCACCTCATCCAGCGTGGGTGAATCGCCCAGCAACGCATGGCTGAAGGCATCGATGGGGCCGTCCGACACGGCCTTGTCCAATGGAATGGAAGTGATCTTCATCGCCACAGCCTAGCCGCAATCCCGAACGAAAAGAGCCGAGCATCGGCTTGGAACGCTTCATCCACGCATGGCGTGGATCCATCGTGTCGACCAAGGTCGACACCCACCAACAGCAGCGGCAATCTGTCGAAGGCGGGGTGGGTCCGGTTGCGGGGGTGTCCGCGGCATGGATGCCGCGGCCAAGCCCCCAGGATGGGTTTACGGCGTCCCCCGCAACCGGACCCAGCCCGCCATCCCCCGGCTAGTCAGCTTTTGCCGTTGAAGTTGACGTTGATTCAGCGGGTGCAGGGCCGCAGGCCCTGCAGGCAAAACTCAGCTGCGCATGCCCACGCCGCGACGCAGCAGCCACAGCGCCAACGCCGTCAGCACCACCACGAAACCGATCATCAGGCCGTAGGCCACCGGCAGCGGTACATCGCTGCTGCCCAGCAGGCCATAGCGGAACGCGTTGACCATGTAGAAGATCGGGTTGGCGTGCGTGGCCGCTTCGGCCCAGCCCGGCAGCAGCTTCACCGAATAGAACACGCCACCCAGGTAGGTCAGCGGGGTCAGGATGAAGGTCGGCACGATCGCCACGTCATCGAACTTCTTCGCATACACCGCGTTGATGAAGCCGGCCAGCGAGAAGATCGTCGCGCCCAGGATCACCGTGGTCAGCATCACCAGCGGGTGCGGGATGCGCACCGGGGTGAAGAACATCGCGATGATCAGCACGATCACGCCCACCATCAGGCCGCGCAGCACGGCGCCGGCCACGTAGCCCCACAGGATCACCCAGTTCGGCATCGGGCTGACCAGCAGTTCTTCCACGTGGCGGCCGAACTTGGCGCCAAAGAACGAGGAACTGATGTTGCCGTAGCTGTTCTGGATCACGCTCATCATCACCAGGCCCGGCACGATGAACTGCATGTAGGTGTAGCCCCCCATGTCACCCACGCGCGACCCGATCAGGTTGCCGAAGATCAGGAAGTACAGGGTCATGGTGATCGCCGGTGGCACCAGGGTCTGGCCCCAGATGCGCATGATGCGGGCGACTTCGCGGCGCACGATGGTCATCAGCGCGATGCGGTTGCGCTGGCCGTCGGTCAGCTCGGTGGTGCTCATGCAGGCTTCTCCAGGTTGCCGGTGAGGCGCACGAACAGCTCCTCCAGGCGGTTGCTCTTGGTACGCATCGAACGCACGCGGATACCGGCCTCGTTGAGCGTGGCGAACACGCGGTTGAGGTCCATTGCGCGCGGCATGTCGATGTCCAGCGTGTGCGGGTCCGGCGCGGTCAGCGTCGCACCTTCGATCACCGGCAGCTGTGCCGGCAGGTCACCGTCGATGTCCAGCAGGAAGCCCTCCACGTCCAGCTTGGCCAGCAGGGTGCGCATCGGCCCCTGCTCGACGATCTGGCCATGGTTGATGATCGCCAGGTGGCGGCACAGGTACTCGGCTTCTTCCAGGTAGTGCGTGGTAAGGATGATCGTGGTGCCTGCGGCATTGATCTCCTTCAGCACGCGCCACATGTCGCGGCGGATCTCGATGTCCACGCCGGCGGTCGGCTCGTCCAGGATCAGCAGGCGCGGGCGGGTCATCATCGCGCGGGCGATCATCAGCCGGCGCTTCATGCCGCCGGACAGCGTGCGGCTCATCACCTGCGCCTTTTCCCACAGGTGGGCGCGCTTCAGTTCCTCTTCGGCGCGCTGCTCGGCTTCCTCGCGCGGTACGCCATAGAAGCCAGCGTAGTTCACCAGGATGTCGAACGGCTTCTCGAACAGGTTGAAGTTGATTTCCTGAGGCACCAGCCCGATCAGGCGCATGGTGGCACTGCGGTTGCGCACCAGGTCGCTGCCGAACACTTCCACCTGGCCCTCGCTGAGGTTGACCAGGGAGCTGATGATGCCGATCAGGGTCGACTTGCCGGCGCCATTGGGGCCGAGCAGGGCGAAGAAGTCGCCCGGGGCCACTTCCAGGGAAACCCCCTTCAGGGCCTGGGTGCCGTTGTCGTAGGTCTTGCGCAGGTCGCGCACGCGCAGGGCGGGCGCCGTATCGTTCTGGGATGCCAAGCTCGAAGCCTTCGCGCCCATGGGCTGGCGCTGGAGAGGGGCGGGGAGGGGCTATTATAGAAGACCCCGAGGGCTTGCCCCGGCTACACACTGTCCCGAAAAGTCGTGCCTGTTCAATTCCCCCTCAAGCTGGTCGGCTGCCGCATGCTGGCCCCGACCGTCGGCCACTACCAGTTCGTGCGTGACGATGGGCAGCCGCTGGATTTCCAGCCCGGCCAGTTCATCCAGGTCCATTTCAGCTACGCCGACGGCACCGAAACCAAGCGCAGCTACTCGCTGGCGACCATCCACGACCACGCGCTGGGCCCAGGCGAGGCGGTGGATATCGCCGTCAGTTTCGTGCCCGGTGGCGCCGCCACGGCCCTGTTCGAGGCACTGGAGCAGGGCGGCCAGATCAGTGCGTCCGGCCCCTATGGCCGGTTCTGCCTGAATCCCGGTGACCACAACGCCCGTTACCTGCTGATCGCCACCGGTACCGGCGTTACCCCGTACCGCTCGATGCTGCCGCTGCTGGAAAAGGCCATGGCCGAACGCGGTGTGCAGATCGTGCTGTTGCAGGGCGCGCGCAGCCCGGGCGAACTGCTGTACAGCGAAGATTTTTACAGCTTCGCCGAAAAGCACCCGAACTTCCGTTATGTTCCGTGCCTGTCGCGTGAACTCCCGGCTGATCCGCACCCGGACGTACAGCACGGCTATGTGCAGCAGGCGCTGGCCGGCTTCACGCCGGACCCGGCCACCGACATCGCCTACCTGTGCGGCAACCCGGACATGGTCGATGCCTGTGCCGAGCTGCTGAAGGCCGCCGGCCTGGGCAACCCGCAGATCCGCCGCGAGAAGTACGTCAGCAGCAAGTAAGTCAGGGTAGTGCCGGCCGCTGGCCGGCAGCCCCACGAACCCTGGTAGTGCCGGCCGCTGGCCGGCAACTCCAAGAACCGGAGGCGGCGCCACGCCGCCCCCGGTGCCCTGCCTCAGTACGCGACCCAGGCATCGCGCCAGGCGAAACCGGTGCCCGGGCGATAGGCATCGGCGTTGATGTTGCACCACGCACCCTCCGGGAACGGCCGGCAGGCGTAGAGCTTGCCGTCGGTGCCCTTGACCACGGTTTCGCCCGGCGTGTAGCTGCCGATACCGGCCGGATACACGAAGTCGTAGTCGTCACCCGGCGGCGGATCGACCGGATCGACCGGGCCCGGCAGGCGGGTATCGATCTGGAACAGGTTGCCCGGCTTCAGGTAGACGCGGTTCTCGGTGGCCGAGGCGACCGGCGTGATCACGCCGTTCCTCATCACGCCCACACGCGCCTGCTGTGCACTGGCGTTGACCTTGCGGGCCAGCGCCAGCGGCCACTGGTTCGCAGCGGTCTGGCCTGCGGCCAGGGTGATCTCCGGACGCTCCAGATCATTGCCCTGGGCGTTGAACACGCGCAGCGTCAGGGTGGTGCCTTCTTCCAACGCACCGCGGGCGGTGACCGGGCCGGCGTCCTGCCACTGCGGCGGCGGTTCAACGCCACCACCGCCTTCGAAGCGCACGTCCGCGCAGGTATAGAACGCTTCACCGGAATCCGAGCGTTGCCAGGTGTTGTAGATGATGTGCTGGCCGCTGCGCTTGGGCAGCGGGCAATCCAGCTTGTAGACGTCGCCGGAGACCGGCACGTTGCCCAGCGTGCAGAATTCCTGCAGGTCGGCCCAGCGCAGCGGGCTGCCCGGCTGCCAGCCGTCGCGGGTGACGTAGAACTTCCACTCGCGGGTAGCATGCGGCGCCGGTGCCTTGAACTCGAAGGTGTAGCGCCCGCGCGAATCGGCGCGGATCGGCGAGGTCGGCCAGTCACTGCGGTTCAGATCGAGGCCGCGGTACTTGCTGTTGCCGCCGCTGCACAACTCGCCATCTGGAACCACCGCTTGATGGTTGCCGTTGGCGTTGGCCTGGTTGACACCGGCCCAGTCGTAGAACGGCTGGGCGCCGCCGATGGCCTTGGCGGCGGCGCAGGCCGGGTTGGTCGGATTCTCCGGATTGCCCTCGTGGCACTGCTTCACGCGGCTGAGCGGCTTGGACAGGGTGCCGTGGCCGAAGGCGTTGCCGGACAGTGCCAGGCCGACAACGGCGGACAGTGCGAGGACGGCCCGATGGGACAGGTGCATGCAGGAACTCCTTTGCGAAGTGTTGGAAACCTCGCGGAGTCTTCCCATGTAGCCGCCATATGCCCATCAGACAAGTTTGAAAGGCTGCTGGGTTCCTCTGTTTCTGCAACGCGCGCCCCACTGCGCGGCAGGGGAGCCAGGAGGCGGTGTGATGTGCACCGCCTCCCACATCACTGCGTCAGTACGCGATCCACGCATCGCGCCAGGCCGCGCCCACGCCCGGCCGGTAGGCCTCGGCATTGACGTTGCACCATGCACCCTCCGGGAACGGGCGGCAGGCATACAGCTTGCCGTCGCTGCTCTTCACCACGGTCTGGCCCGGCACATAGCTGCCGATGCCCGCCGGGTACACGTGGTCGAAATCACCACCCGGCGATGGCGTACCCGGGTCCGGCACCTGGGTATCGAGCTGGAAGCGGTTGCCGTCCTTCAGGTACACGCGATTGTCGGTGGCCGACGCCGACGGCGTGATCACGCCATTGGCAAGCACGCCCACGCGCGCATGCCGGGCACTGGCATTGACCTTGCGGGCCAGCGCCAAGGGCCATTGCGCGGCCGAGGTCTGGCCGCTGGTCAGCGTCGCTTCCACACGTTCGACATCGTTGCCGCTGGCATTGAACACGCGCAGTGCCAGCGTCGTACCGACCGGCAATTCACCGCGGGCGGTGACCGGGCCGGCATCCTGCCATTGCGGTGCCGGCGTCGTACCACCGCCGCTGCCCTCAAAGCGTACGTCCATGCAGGTGTAGAACGCTTCGGTCGAATCCGAGCGCTGCCAGGTGTTGTAGATCACATGCTGGCCGGTGCGCTGCGGCAGCGTGCACTGCAGCTTGTAGGTGCCATCGGCAGAGAGCGGTGTATTGCCCAGCGTGCAGAACTCCTGCAGGTCGGCCCAACGCAACGGGCTGCCCGGTTGCCAGCCGTCGCGGGTGACGAAGAAGCGCCAGTCGCGCGTGGCGTGCGGCGCGGTTGCCTTGAACACGAAGGTGAACTTGCCATTGGCATCGGCGTGGATCGGCGTGGTCTGCCAGTCACTGCGGTTCACGTCCAGGCCGCGGAAGGTGGCATTGTCGCCGCTGCACAGCTTGCCGTCGGGCACCACCGCCTGATGGTTGCCGTTGGCGTTGGCCTGGTTGATGCCGTTCCAGTCGTAGAACGCCTGCGATCCGCCCACCGCTTTCGCGGCAGCGCAGGCCGGGTTGGTCGGGTTCTCCGGATTGCCCTGGAAACAGGCATAGACGCGGCTGACCGGCGTGGTCATGGTGCCGTGGGCGAACGCGTTGCCGGCCAGGCACAGGCCTGCAGCGGCGAACGAGGTGGCCAGCAGCAGCGGTGTGGATCGGAATGACATGGCGCTTCCTTGTGGTCGTCGAAAGAGAGCGGTGACCGCAGAGTTGCGCTGCGCGGCGGACTTTCGGCGGCACCATGGCGAGTATCGAGTTGCGGTGCCGGGTGCGGAACCATGGAAATGCTGATCCGTGACTGTGGGTGTGAAGCCCTTCCCGCGGGCTTCACGTGGGCCTGAACGGATGCGCTGGCGATCACGTGTCCGGCGTGGCAACGATCACGTCGTGGAGATCCGGCCATGTCGGTGTCATGCCGACGCGATCCGCCTGGCACGAGAAGCAGCCGTGGGCCGCGTTGTGCAGCTGCACGAAGGCCACGGCAGGGTCGGCAAACAGCGCGTCCAGCCGAGCGCCGACATCCGTGCCTGCGCTGATCTCGGCGGCCAGCATCAATGCAGCCTGGTCATAGGCGCGCAACGAGATCATCCGGCGCTGCACATACGGGGGCACCTCGCCTGGCGGCAGCACGCAACGGGTCACGCCACGCTGTACGAAGATCGGGCCCGAGGCGTGATACGGCGAGTGCAGGGGCAGGTGCACATGGGACAACAGCAGCAGCTCGCTGCCACCGGGCGGATCGCTCAGGCTGATCCGGCAGGGGTGTCCTCCTGATTCGCCGGCCCAGCGACGCCGGATGCCCAGCGCAGCCAGCGCGGTGTCGCTCTTTTCGAACAGGTGCAGGAACGGGCGGTGGTCGATGCCACCGAGGTACCACGCATGCATGGGCGTCTCCTTGGTTTTCCGCGGATTCTGCGCAGGCACCGGCCGCCGTGCTCGCCGTTTTCAGACCCCGCATCTCATCGGGCCCGGCAGCGCCACGGGGATCGCAGCACAAGGCGCCAAGATGCGCGCGCCGCCCCGGCCGATGAGCGCCCCATGTCCCTGGATTTCCCCACCCTCACCGCGCTTGGCTTCCTGCTCTGCATCGCTGGGGCCATCTGGCCGGAGACGAGGTACTGCGCCACTTCGCTGCATTGATGCAGCACGGTTTGCAGGGCCATGACACGCAGCTGGGCCGCTACGGTGGCGAGGAGTTCGTGCTGGTGCTGGCCGGCAGCACGCAGGCGGAAGCGATGGCGCGGGCTGCGGCGATCCGTACCGTTCTGCAGCAGAAGCCGGCGCGGCTGGCCACCGGGCCGGTGACGTTCACTGCCAGCATCGGCCTGGCGATGGACGACGGCCAGGGCGAGCTGTCCACGCTGCTGGCAGCGGCAGACGCGGCGCTGTACCGGGCCAAGGCCGCCGGCCGCGATCGCCTGGCCTGCGCCACGCCGGCGGAGATTTCGCGTCTGCCCATCGCCGACGACGCCGTGCCCGTGTAAGTTGAGTCACATCTTCCGCGGCAGCCCGTCGTGGTTGCCAGGAACGTCCTCCAGGGGAAACGAGCACGATGCAAAGACACCACCTCGCGTTGGCCGCAGTGTTGGCCAGCCTGATGCTTGCCGGTTGCAGCCAGTCACCGTCACCCGGCGCCGAAGGCGCCAGCGATGCACCCAGCCGCCGTTTCGGCACGATCGACTTCCAGCCCTGCACGCTGTCCACGGTAGGTGCCGGTGCCAACGTGGAAGCGCAGTGCGCCACCCTGCAGGTGCCGGAGGACCGGGCCCAGCCCGCTGGCCGGCGCATCGGCCTGCGCATCGCCTGGCTGGAATCGGGCAGCAGCGGCTCCAGCCAGCCCGACCCGGTGTTCTTCCTGGTCGGTGGCCCCGGCCAGGCCGCCAGCGAAGTGGCCGTCATCGTCGATACCGCGCTGCGCCAGGTGCGCAAGCAGCGGGACATCTTCCTGGTCGACCAGCGCGGCACCGGCGGCTCCAACCCGCTCAGCTGCCTCGGCGCGGACGGAAAGGAACTGCCGATGGACGAGGACGCGGCGCCCTCCGAGGCCTTGCTGCGCGACTATGCCCAGCGATGCGCGGCTTCCCTGCAGGGACGTGCGGACGCACGTTTCTACACCACCACCGAAGCCATTGCCGACCTGGACGCGGTCCGCCAGGCCTTGGGCGTGGACCGGGTCAATCTGATCGGTGCGTCCTACGGCACCCGCGTGGCCCAGCGCTATGCGGGTACATATCCACAGCACACCCGCAGCATCGTCATCGATGGCGTGGTGCCGAATGAGCTGGTGGTGGGCGGCGATTTCGCCAGAACGTTCGAAGACGCGATCGCCCTGCAGTCGGCGCAGTGCCGCAAGGACGCTGCCTGCAGCAGGCGCTTCCCGACCGATACCCGTGCGCAGCTGCGTAGCGTGGTCGAGACCCTGCGCCGTGCACCGGTTCCGGTCGAGTATCGCGATCCCGGCACCTACGACACCCGCAAGGATGTGCTGACACCGGACAGCGTGGTGGGCCTGGCGTTTGCGTTTTCCTACGTACCCCAGTACGCCTCATTGCTGCCGCTGGTTCTTGATGAAGCCGCGCACGGCCGCTACGCGCCGCTCGCCTCGTTGGCGCGCGGTGCGAACCGCAGCATGGATTTCCAGATCAACCGTGGCATGCACTGGTCGGTGATCTGCAGCGAAGACGCGCCGCGCTACCAGGCGCCGGCCGAGGATCCCGGGCGCCTGTTCGGCAACGACGTGGCAAGTTCCTTCTTTGCCGCCTGCCCGGCATGGCCGCACCGGCCGGCACCGGCAGCCAATGCCGTGCCGCTGCGCAGTGACGTACCGGCGCTGCTGTTGTCTGGTGAACTGGACCCGGTGACCCCGCCGCGCTATGCCGAGCAGGTCCTCAAGGGCCTGCCCAATGGACGCGCGCTGGTTGCCCGTGGCCAGGGCCACGGCACGCTGACCGCCGGCTGCATGCCGCGCCTGCTTGGCCAGTTCATCGACACGACCGATGCCAAGGCGCTGGATGCCGGCTGCCTGGACACGCTGAGCTACGTGCCGGCGTTCACCTCGTTCAACGGATGGGAACCATGATCGTCGCCGACAACCTGCACAAGGCCTTCGACACCCGCACCGGCCGTATCCAGGCCGTGTCCAACGTCGGCTTCCGCGCCGAGGATGGCCGCATCACCGGCCTGCTGGGGCCCAATGGTGCCGGCAAGACCACCACCATGCGCATGCTGTACACGCTGATGACCCCCGACCAGGGCAGCATCAGCGTCGATGGTGTCGATGCTGCGCGCAATCCGGTGGAAGTGCGTCGCCATCTCGGCGTGCTGCCCGACGCGCGTGGCGTCTACAAGCGCCTGACCGCGCGTGAGAACATCGCCTACTTCGGCGAACTGCATGGCCTGTCGGCCGAGCGCATCCGCGAGCGCATCGAGGTGCTGTCGCACGCGCTGGACATGGGGGACATCCTCGACCGCCAGACCGATGGCTTCTCGCAGGGCCAGCGCACCAAGACCGCGATCGCCCGCGCACTGGTGCACGACCCGCGCAACGTCATTCTCGATGAACCGACCAACGGCCTGGACGTGATGACCACCCGCGCACTGCGCCGCTTCCTGCTGGGCCTGCGCGAAGAAGGCCGCTGCGTGATCCTGTCCAGCCACATCATGCAGGAGGTGGCTGCGCTGTGCGATCACATCGTGATCATCGCCAAGGGCACGGTGATGGCCGCCGGCAGCGCCGATGAACTGCGCGCGCAGTCCGGCGAATCCAACCTGGAGGATGCGTTCGTGAAACTGATCGGCAGCGAAGAGGGCCTGCACGCATGAGCATGATGTCGACCCTGATGACGGTGATGCGCAAGGAGCTGCGTGACCTGTCGCGCGACCGGCGTACGCTGGCGCTGACCCTGCTGTTCGGGCCGCTGCTGTACCCGCTGCTGATCCTGGGCATGGGCAAGCTGTCCGAAAGCCGCGTGCGCACGCAGATCGAGCAGCCGCTGCAGATTCCCACCATCGGCGCCGAACATGCGCCGAACCTGGTGCGCTTCCTGGCTGCCCAGGGCCTGAATACCGCTGCTGCGCCGAAGGACCTGGCCGAGGCCATCCGTTCGCAGGACATCGACGTGGCGCTGCGCATCAGCCCGGACTTCGGCAGGGACTGGGCCGATGGCAAGCCGGCGCTGGTGGAGGTGATCAGTGACAGCACACGACGTGCCGCCGAGGTGCCCACTGCGCGCCTGCAGGCGGCGTTGGCCACGTACAACGGCCAGGTAGGGGCGCTGCGGCTGATGGCGCGGGGCATCGACGCCCAGGTCGCACGGCCGCTGGACGTGGCCAGCCAGGACATGGCCAGTGCCGAAGCCAAGCGTGGCCTGATGCTGTCGGCGTTGTTGCCGATCCTGCTGACCCTCACCTCGTTCCTCGGTGGTGCCTATCTGGTAATGGACACCACCGCCGGCGAGCGTGAGCGGCAGTCGCTGGAGCCGCTGCTGGCCACGCCGGGGTCGCGCAGTGCCATTGTCAGCGGCAAGATCGCCGCCGCCTGCATGGTCGGCTTTGCGTCGCTGCTGTTGACCCTGGCCGCGTTCAAGGTGAGCGCGCAGATCGCCCCCGGCAACATTGGCCGCCAGCTCAACATGAACATCATGGCGATGGTGCAGATGCTGCTGGTGATGCTGCCGATGCTGCTGATCGGCACCTCGCTGCTGACCTTCCTGGCCGCAGCGGCCAAGAGCATGAAGGAAGCGCAGAGCCACATGACCTGGTTGATGCTTCTGCCGATGCTGCCGGGCTATGCGCTGATCGCCTACCCGGTGAAAAGCCAGCTGTGGCAGTACGCCGTGCCGTTCCTGTCGCAGAACCAGATGCTGCTGAAGGTGATCCGCCACGAGACCATCACACCCGCGGTCTGGGCCATCTACCTCGGCGCCAGCCTCGGCCTGGCCGCCGTGTTGTGGTTCGCCGCCGTGCGCCGTTATCACAACGAGCGCCTGGCCATCTCCGGCTGACCGCAAAAAGGGGACGGAGGGGATTAAGTCGTTTCTAACCCTCCGCCCCCTTCTTCTGAGGGCGCCCCCGCTTGCGCAGCATCACGGGGCGACCCAGCGTCCGTTCCACCATTCGCAGGTAGGCTGCATTTCCCAACGGATGCTGCCCGGCACTGTGCGCACGGATTGCCGGCAGGTCAGCGGACGCGTTCATGTCCTGCAGAAACTCCGCATAGAGCATTCCCCGCTGTCGCTGGGTCTGGGCGAGCGCCTGGAATGCGGGATGTTCCGTCAGCATCGGATCGTGGCGCCGCTGCAGGTTTCCATGCACGCTCGACCATGGGTGATCTTCCGGGGCGGCAGTCATGCCTGCACGAACCGGATTGAGTTCGATGTAGCGATAGACGCTGAGCAGATAGGCGTCGCTGTCCACCATCGAAGAATGGAAGCGGCCCTGCCAGAGCGGTCCGCTGCGCTGATGCCGCTGATTGAACGCCTGGACATAGTTGTTGCCCTGCATCCGCATCGCATTCGCCAAGCCAACACGCGTGGAAGGTGTGGCCAACAGATGAACGTGATTGCCCATCAATACGTAGGCATGCAGTGCGACCTGATGCTTCAGGAACGCGCTGTGCAACAGGTGCAGAAACAGCTGACGGTCGATATCGTCAACGAAGATCGCCCCCTTGTTCACACCGCGCTGGGTTACGTGGTACGGCTGTTCGGCCAACATCAGGCGTGCTTGTCGAGGCATGGCAGTTCGGGGCTTCAAGAATTCATCAGACTGCCGCCTCCGTGACCTTGAAGGGCATCAGGCGATGCCGCGAGATGGCGTGGGGGAGGGCAGAAGCGACTTAATCCCCTCCGTCCCCTTTTCCATACCGCGCAGGCGTCACCCCCATCTCGCGCTTGAACACGGCGATGAAGGCGCTGGGCGTGTCGTACCCCATCGACAGCGCGACGCTGATCACCGGCTCGCCGGACAGCAGGCGTGGCAGCGCCAGCAGCACCCGCAGGCGTTGCCGCCACTGGCTCAGCGTCATGCCGGTCTCGGCCAGCCAGTGGCGGGCCAGGCTGCGGCCGGACAGGCCACTGCTGGCGGCCCAGTCCTCGACGCTGCGGTTGTCGTGCGGCGCGCGAGCCAGCGCGGCGGCGATCCGGCCCAGGCGCCGGTCACGCGGTTGTGGCAGGGCCAGCGGCAGCGGCGTGCTGGCGGCAATCTCATCGGCGATCACGCCGGCCAGGCGTGCCTGCGCAGCATCCAGTGGCGCATGGGGCCATTGCAGCGCACGTGCTGTCGCCGCCTGCAGCAGCGCATTGGGCTGGAAGATGCGTGGTGTGGCGGGCAGACCCAGGCAGGCCTCCGCGTTGAAGTACAGGCTCCAGCCATTGAACCCGTCTGCGCCCAGCAGCGCGTGGGGCAGCAACGGCGGTATCCAGGCGACGTGACCTGCGGGCAGCAGCCAGTGCAGGTCGTCGGCGGCGATCCGCAGCAGCCCCTGGTACGCACCCAGCAGCTGCCCACGCGCATGTCGGTGGCGGGCCGTGCGACGCTTGCCGAGCTGGTGCAGCCGGGCCGCCAGCACCGACGGTCCATCGGTGGCATCGGCCAGCGCGGGGGCGAGCAATGCGGCGGTTGTCTGATCTGCCATATCGATTGGCAGTTATACGGCAGAAACGTCGCCTCCGGGCCCCGACACTGGGGCCCACTTCAACGGAGCGCTTCCCCATGCAGCCACACGACATCCTCCCCGACCATCAGAACGACGTGCAGGTGAACGGCCTCACCGTGCGCAAGGGCAGTGTCGGCGCCTTCCTGGCCAGCGTCCGTGACTGGCAGGATCCCGCCAGCGATGTTGCCACCCGTTCCGCTGCGGAAGCCGACCTGCGTGCGCTGCTGCCGGGCCTGCACGCGCTGGGCCTGTTCCAGGTGCTGACGGCGCGCGATCCGGCACTGCAACACCTGATCGATGGAGTGGCCTGAAACGGACAAGGCCCGGACATGCCGGGCCTTGGCGTCATTGCAGGGGCAGAAACGACTTAATCCCCTCCGTCCCCTTTTTCGTTCAGTTGTTGCCCGGCGCGAACACCAGCGTACGGCGGGTGGTCACCGGCGCGCTGACCGGCTCGAAGCGCCAACGCTTGACCGCGTTCAGGGCTTCACGGTCGAACACGCGTCCCGGCGTCGCGCGCAGCACGCGAGCGTTCACCACCGAGCCGTCAGTGCCGACGGTGATCTCCACCAGCACTTCGCCGGAGGTTCCCGAACGCAGCGCTTCGCCCGGATAGCGCGGCGCCGGTGTGCTGACCGGGCGCAGGGTGGGCGCTGCCGGTGCGGCGGCCTGGCGTGCGGCGCTGGCCTGCTGGGCGGCAGCCTGCTGCTGCTTCTGCTCGGCCTCGCGGCGGGCGGCGGCCTGGCGCTCGGCTTCCTGGCGCTCGTTGTCGCGGCGCGCGGCATCCTGCTGCGCGGCAATCTGCTTGGCGGCGTCGGCTTCCTTGGCGCGCTGCTCGCTCAGGCGCTGCTGCTCGGTCTGCTGCTTGCTGCGGTCCTCGGCGTCCTTCTTGGCCTTCTCGGCTTCCGCTTCGGTGCGCTTGGCTGCGTTCTGCACGCCCTTGGCCAGTCCGTCCTTCAGGCGCGGCAGGGCCGGCGCGGATGCATCCACCTTCTCGATCAGTGCCACCAGGCGCTGCGCTTCGGTGTAGTCCTCGCGGCCCAGGTGTTGCTCGGCGGCGATCAGGGTGTACGGCAGCAGGTCGGTCAGTGCGCTCTTCACCGAGGCGTCGTCCGGCGTCTTGTCACGCAGGGCGAGGTAGTACTCGATGGCGTTGTCGCCGGCCGGTGCATACATGCGGTTCTCGCGCAGCGCCTGGCTGGCCGACTCGCGCAGCTGCTCGGTGCCCATGGACTGCACCTTGGCAGCAACCGCCGGTGCGGCGGGTGCGGCAGCGGCAGGCGCCGTGGCGGCAGCAGGCGCTGCGGATTCTTCCTTGCCCGAGCAGGCGGCCAGTGCCAGTGCCAGGGCAACCGGCAGCCACCGGCGCGCGGCGGTGATCGTTGAGACGTGCGACATCCTGCTCCCCTCTAGAAGACGACGTGACGTAAATCATTGATACGCATGGCCGGGACCTGCGGTCCGGGCGCGGCAGGGTGACGTTTCCCGACGCCACCGCCGGCAACGGCGAGGGTGCAATCTAGCATCCCGGCCACCGCCGCGCACAAGGGACGGTGGCCGGAATGGGGCAGCGGCGGTCAAGCCGCTGGTGGAGGCGACCTCAGTGGTCGTGTGCCTTGTCGTGCGACTTGCTGTGGCTGTTGGACATCAGCTTGTCGGTCCAGGCGATGCCGATCGCCGACAGGATGAACACGCAGTGGATGATGGTCTGCCACAGCACGCCATCCTGGGTCAGCATCGAGCAGCGGGCGACACCGATGTTGGCAGCGGCCACGCTCATCTGCTCCGGCGTGCACAGCGGGATGCCGCCCAGCGCACCGCTGGCGATGAAGGTCTTCAGCAGATGGATCGAGGAGATGCCGATGATCGCCATCGCCAGCTTCACCTTCAGCACGCTGGCGTTGACGTGGCTCAGCCATTCCGGCTGGTCCGGGTGGCCTTCCAGGCGCAGGCGCGAGACGAAGGTCTCGTAGCCGCCGACGATCACCATCACCAGCAGGTTGGAGATCATCACCACGTCGATCAGGCCCAGCACGATCAGCATGATCTGCTGCTCGCCCATCGACACCGAGTGCGAGATCAGGTGCCACAGTTCCTTGCCGAACAGGAACACGTAGACGCACTGCGCCACGATCAGGCCCAGGTACAGCGGCAGCTGCAGCCAGCGTGAGGCGAAGATCAGCGTGGACAGGGGGGAGAGCGGCGGGCGGTTTGCACTCATGCGAGGGATGCTGCGTTGCGGGGGAGAGGCGAGGTTACCGGCCCGCCATGACGGTGCCAACCCAACTCACGCACTAGACTTCAGGTTCCTTTCCGCACCCCGAGCCGCCGCCATGATCGACCTGTATTACTGGCCCACCCCGAACGGCCACAAAGTGACCCTGCTGCTGGAAGAAACCGGCCTGGAATACCGCATCCACCCGGTCAACATCGGCTCGGGCGACCAGTTCAAGCCGGAATTCCTGGCGATCTCGCCGAACAACAAGATGCCGGCCATCGTCGACCAGGCACCGGCCGATGGCGGTGCTCCCCAGAGCGTGTTCGAGTCCGGCGCGATCCTGCTGTACCTGGCCGAGAAGACCGGCCGCTTCCTGCCCAGCGACCCCCGCGGCCGCGTCACCACCCTGGAGTGGCTGTTCTGGCAGATGGCCGGCCTGGGCCCGATGAGCGGCCAGATGGGCCACTTCAACGTATACGCGCCTGAAAAGATGCCGTATGCCATCGAGCGCTATGACAACGAAGTGCGCCGCCTGCATGGGGTGATGGACAAGCGCCTGGCCCAGCACGCCTTCCTGGCCGGCGACGAGTACACCATCGCCGACATGGCCAGCTACCCGTGGATCGGCGCCTACGACAAGCTGCCGGTGGATTTCACCGCGTTCCCGAACCTCAAGCGTTGGCATGAAGCCATTGCCGCACGCCCGGCCACCCAGCGGGCCTATGCCCTGCGCCAGCAGGTGAACCCCAACGCCGGCAAGCCGCTCAGCGACGAAGAGCGCAAGCACCTGTTCGGCCAGCGCTGACCGCCTCGGGGTCGGATCCCTTTGCAGCGCGAAGGGCTCTGACCCCAGCACCGCGGCATGGGCAGAAGGTCATGCTGCCTTCCCGCACGGGCTTGGTTAGGATGGGGGACGACCGCTCCGCGTCCATCGCGGGGGCGGACCTGCCGTTTGCCGGGATCCTCCATGCGCCACCTGTTCGCTTCGCTCGCCCTCATGCTCGCCACCAGTACCGCCGCCCACGCTGAAAAGCTGACCCTGGAAGCCATCACCGGCCCGTTGCCGTTGTCCGGCCCAACCCTGATGAAGCCGAAGGTGGCGCCCGACGGTTCGCAGGTCAGCTTCCTGCGCGGCAAGGACAGCGACCGCAACCAGCTGGACCTGTGGACCTACGACATCGACAGTGGCCAGACCCGGTTGCTGGTTGATTCCAAGGTGGTGCTGCCCGGCACCGAGACCCTCAGCGACGAGGAGAAGGCCCGCCGCGAGCGCCAGCGCATCGCCGCGATGACCGGCATCGTCGATTACCAGTGGTCGCCGGACGCGCAGCGCCTGCTGTTCCCGCTGGGCGGCGAGCTGTACCTGTACGACCTCAAGCAGCAGGGCCAGGCGGCGGTGCGCCAGCTGACCCATGGTGAAGGCTTCGCCACCGACGCCAAGCTGTCGCCCAAGGGCGGCTTCGTCAGCTTCATCCGCGGCCGCAACCTGTGGGTGATCGACCTGGCCAGCGGCAGGCAGCTGCAGCTGACCCGCGACGGCAGCACCACCATCGGCAACGGCGTTGCCGAGTTCGTCGCCGATGAAGAAATGGACCGCCACACCGGCTACTGGTGGGCACCGGACGATTCGGCCATCGCCTTCGCCCGCATCGACGAGGCACCGGTGCCGGTGCAGAAGCGCTACGAGGTCTACGCCGACCGCACCGATGTGATCGAACAGCGTTACCCGGCCGCCGGCGACGCCAACGTGCGCGTGCAGCTGGGCGTGATCGCACCGGCTTCCGGCGCGCAGCCGCGCTGGGTCGATCTGGGCAAGGAACAGGACATCTACCTGGCCCGCGTGGACTGGCGCGATGCGCAGCACCTGAGCTTCCAGCGCCAGTCGCGTGACCAGAGGCAGCTGGACCTGGTGGAAGTGGCACTCGATTCCAACCGCCAGCGCGTGCTCGCCCACGAGACCAGCCCGACCTGGGTGCCGCTGCACAACAGCCTGCGCTTCCTCGATGACGGCAGCGTGCTGTGGTCGTCCGAGCGCACCGGCTTCCAGCACCTGTACCGCATCGACAGCAAGGGCAAGGCCACCGCGCTGACCCACGGCAACTGGCCGGTAGACGAGCTGCTGGCGGTCGATGAAAAGGCTGGCAAGGCCTACTTCCGCGCCGGCATCGAGACCTCGCGCGAAAGCCAGATCTACGCGGTGTCGCTGCAGGGCGGTGAGCCACAGCGCCTGTCGAAGGCGCCGGGCATGCACAGCGCCAGCTTCGCCCGCAACGCCAGCGTCTACGTGGACAGCTGGTCCAACAGCACCACGCCGCCGCAGATCGAACTGTTCCGCGCCAATGGCGAGAAGATCGCCACCCTGCTCGAGAACGACCTGGCCGATCCCAAGCATCCGTATGCGCGCTACCGCGATGCGCAGCGCCCGGTGGAGTTCGGCACGTTGATGGCTGCCGACGGCAAGACCCCGCTGAACTACAGCCTGATCAAGCCGGCCGGCTTCGATCCGTCCAAGCGCTACCCGGTGGCCGTGTACGTCTATGGTGGCCCGGCCAGCCAGACCGTCACCGACAGCTGGCCCGGCCGTGGCGACCACCTGTTCAACCAGTACCTGGCCCAGCAGGGCTACGTGGTGTTCTCGCTGGACAACCGTGGCACCCCGCGCCGTGGCCGCGACTTCGGTGGTGCGCTGTATGGCAAGCAGGGCACGGTGGAAGTGACCGACCAGCTGCGCGGCGTGGCCTGGCTGAAGCAGCAGCCATGGGTGGACCCGGCGCGCATCGGCGTGCAGGGCTGGTCCAACGGCGGCTACATGACCCTGATGCTGCTGGCCAAGGCTTCGAACCAGTACGCCTGTGGCGTGGCCGGTGCGCCGGTGACCGACTGGGGCCTGTACGACAGCCATTACACCGAACGCTACATGGACCTGCCGGCGCGCAATGAAGCGGGTTACCGCGAAGCGCGCGTGCTGACCCATATCGATGGCCTGCGCTCGCCGCTGCTGCTGATCCACGGCATGGCCGACGACAACGTGTTGTTCACCAATTCGACCAGCCTGATGAGCGCGTTGCAGAAGCGTGCACAGCCGTTCGAGCTGATGACCTACCCGGGTGCCAAGCATGGCCTGTCCGGCGCCGATGCCCTGCATCGCTACCGCGTGGCCGAAGCCTTCCTGGGACGTTGCCTCAAGCCCTGATCCAGCAACGGGAAGGAGCCCGCCGATGACCCTGCCACCGCCGATTCCCGCCCATGACCCGGCATCCGCCGGTTGGTGGTGCCGCCACTGGCGCTGGGCGATGCCGTTGACGGTGGTGCTGGTGCTGGGTGGTGCAGGGGGTGTGGTGACCTGGAGCGTGCTGCGCTGGAGCGAGGCGGCACGCGAGAGCCCGCCGATGCGCGAGGCGCTGCGGCGGGCGGGCTGCAGTATTGAACTGGTGGAAGCGTTCGGTGAGCCGTTGAACATCGAGTCGATGCCGCTGGGCAGCATGCAGACTGCGATCAACGGCCAGCGTGATGTCGGCCTGACCGTAGCCCTCGAAGGACCGCATGCGCACGGGCGGTTGTTCGTGCAGGGTACCCGTCGCGATGACGTGTGGGACTACCCGGTGATGTACGTGTTGGGCGAGGACAAGCAGACCTTCGACCTGACGGCGCTGGATGACGACGAGGCCGCGCAGGAGTGTGAGCTGAAGGCCTGCCGTGATCGCGGCGAATGCCCGCTGACCGCCGTGCTCTGACCTCCGAGCGCAGGCGACTGCGGGACGTCGACTGGGTAGAGTCGACTGTCAGTCGACTGCTCTTCGATCAGACAGCGAAAAACCCCGCGCTGCGCGCGATGGTCGACCGGGGTAGAGTCGACTGTCAGTCGACTGCTCTTCGATCAGACAGCGAAAACCCCCGCGCTGCGCGCGATAGTCGACCGGGTAGAGTCGACTGTCAGTCGACTGCTCTTCGATCAGGTAGCGAAACCCCGCGCTGCGCGCGATAGTCGACTGACAGTCGACTCTACTCCCGCCAGGTTTCCGCAGAGCCCGGCTGCACAACCAGCCCGCCATGACTTCCCACCGATTGTCGCCATCGCCGTGAGCGCGTAGGGTGCGGGCAACCCTTTGCTGGAGTGTCCCATGAAGCCGATTGCGCTCGCCGTTGCCCTGGCCCTGACTGCCGCACCGCTGCTGTCCGCACCACCGGCGCTGGCGGCACCCTCCGCCAAGGCCGCCACCCCGGCCAGCCCGGCCTGGGTCGCCCGCAGCAATGCGCTGGCGCAGATTCTGCTGGACGCCCAGGGCCCGTTCCAGCCGGAGGAAACCGGCTTCTTCGGCGTGCCCGGCTACGACGACAAGGTGGCCGATCTCGGCCCGGACAACGGCAAGCGCTACCGCGCTGCCATGGCCAAGGCACGTGACGAACTGAAGGCAAAGCTGGCCGTCGAGAAGGATCCCAATGTCCGCCAGGACTTGGAAATCATGATCCACGCCGCCAGCCAGAACATCGAAGGCAGCGAGCTCAACGAGAAGTACCTGCTGCCGTGGAGCGATGCGCCGCAGACCGTGTTCAGCGGCCTCAACCTGCTGCTGTCCGACCAGGTGCCGGCCGAGCGCCGGGCCAAGGCGGTCGACCGCCTCAAGGCCTATGCCGGCCTGCAGCCGGGCGGCACCGCCTTCACCACGCTGGCGCGCCAGCGCTACGAGGAACGGCTGAAGGACAGCAGCCTGTTGCAGCCGACGAAGATTGAAGTGCAGCAGTCGCTGGACAACGTCGAGACCTACATCACCGGTATCGAGTCGCTGCTGAAGAAGTACCAGATTGCCGGCGCCGATGAAGCAATGAAGGCGCTGGCCGGGCAGATGAAGGACTACGCCGCCTGGACCCGCAAGGAGGTACTGCCGAAGGCACGTGCCGACGCACGCCTGCCGGCGCCGTTGTACGCCTACCAGCTCAAGCAGGTCGGCATCGACATCGACCCGAAGCTGCTGATGCAGCGCGCGCAGCTGGAGTTCATGGAAACCCGCTCGGCGATGCAGCAGCTGGCACCGCTGGTGGTGAAGGACAAGGGGCTGAAGGTGGCCGACCCGAGCGATCCGGTGGCGGTGATCCGCGCGCTGAAGGCCGACAAGATCGCCGACGACCATCTGGAAGGTCACTACCGCAAGGTGATCGATGCGATCGATCCGCTGATCCGCGAGCACGCCATCGTCGACGTGCCCAAGCGCGCCATGCAGATGCGCCTGGGCTCGGCCGCCGAGAGTGCGGCCAGCCCGGCTCCGCACTTCCTGCCGGCCCCGCTGGTCAACAACACCGGGCAGCAGGGCACCTTCGTGCTGCCGCTGGGCAACCCGGCAGCGGGCCCGGGCGCGCAGTACGACGACTTCAACTTCGGTGCGGCAGCATGGACGCTGAGCGCGCATGAAGGCCGCCCCGGCCACGAGCTGCAGTTCACCGCGATGGTCGAGCGTGGTGTGTCGCTGGCACGCACCATGTTCGCGTTCAATTCGGTGAACGTGGAAGGCTGGGCGCTGTACGCCGAAGCCGAGATGGTGCCGTACGAGCCGTTGGACGGGCAGATGATCGCCCTGCAGTTCCGCCTGCTGCGCGCCGCGCGCGCGATGCTCGACCCGATGCTCAACCTCGGCCTGACCGACCGTGCCAACGGCGAGCGCGTGCTGATGGAGCAGGTCGGCCTGTCCAAGGCGATGGCCACCCAGGAACTGGACCGCTACATGGTGCGGATGCCGGGCCAGGCCGGTAGCTACTTCTACGGCTACACCCGCATCCTGGAACTGCGCATGCAGACGGAACTGGCGCTGGGTGCGAAGTTCGACCGCCTGGCGTTCAACAACTTCCTGCTCGACCAGGGCCTGCTGCCGCCGGACCAGCTGGCCGACGCGGTGAACAAGGTATTCGTGCCGAAGTACAAGCGCTGAACACCCTCCGGTAGTGCCGGCCGCTGGCCGGCAACCGGTGTTGGTAGATGCCGACCTTGGTCGGCGCTGTGGGTTCGTGCCAACCAAGGTTGGCACCCACCAGAGCGATGTGTTGGCTGTTGCAGGGATGTGCCGGCCAGCGGCCGGCACTACCCCGGTGACGCTGCTGCGTCACCGCTGCGGGGTAATCACCTGTGTCGGCAACCGCGCCGGCGGTGCCGGATTCGGCACCCAGATCGCGACGCCCGCGGCGCGCTTCTGCGTGGTCGGAATCCCGATGCCGACGCCACCACCGACGTGCGAGCCGAACGTGCCCGCGCCCACCGACATGCCTACCGGCGAACCGCTGCTGCCCACGCCCATCAGCACCACGCCGTTGGCGCCCAGCGCTGCGGCTTCACGCTTCAGGCGGGCCACGGCGGCGTCGGTCTGGCCCTGGGTGCCGAAGCCGACGGCGGAAGACGATTCCAGCTGGGCGATTTCCTGGGAGCCGGCCGGTGGCGTCGAATAGATCTGCACCAGCGCCGGATCGATCGGTGCGCGCGCGCGGCCCAGCATCACCTTGGAGGTGCTGGCACAGCCGGCGGCGACCAGCAGCGTGGCCGCCAACGCGGCCCAACGGATGTTCATGGCACTTCCCCTGCAGGACTGGTTGCGATGATCGGCGGGCCACTCTGAATCGGCGCCAACACCCGGGCCGGGGCACGCACGACAGCACGCTAGCACGGGCCGGGTGACAGCCCCGCCAATGGCAGTAGGCGGCGGCAACGGGAACGATTATGGTGGGGCCAGGAACCAACTGCGGGAGAGCGGCATGGGTGTGATCAGTCTGTTGTGGGGCGTATTGGCGCTGTTGTGGATGATCCTGGCGTTGATTCCGCTGCTGGGCTGGGGCAACTGGTTCCTGATCCCGTTCGCCGCGGTCGGTGCGGTCATCGCCGCGCTGGGCATCCTGTTCACCCACCCGAGCAAGCGTGGCCGGGCGTGGGCCGGGTTGGTCCTGAACGGTATCGTGGTGGTGGTCGGCATCCTGCGTCTTGGCCTGGGCGGCGGCGTGGTCTGAGCCCGGTCCCGGGTGCGACAGGGCGTCGCAGGCACACGGCCGATGGCCGGGCGGGGGCGTACAATGAATGGCTGCGCGAGCCCCCCGCGTGCCTGTGAATCCGCGCCCCGCGCGGCTGCCCCATGATCATCCGACCCCGTCCCCACGGCTGGCAACTTCTGTACATCCTGCGCGGTTCGATCGTCAAAGCGATCGCGCCGAAGGTGCTGGCCATCCTGATCCTGTCCATCGCCGTGGCTGCGGTGGTCGAACTGGCGCCCCCCACCGGCATCGAACGCGTGTCGGTGACCCCGTTCACCCTGCTTGGCCTGGTGCTGTCGATCTTCCTCAGCTTCCGCAACAGCGCCTGCTACGACCGCTGGTGGGAAGGACGCAAGCTGTGGGGCCAGCTGGTCTACGAATCGCGTTCGCTGGCGCGCCAGGTAAACCTGCTGCTGGCCGACGACGCGGGCCGTCGTCGTCGCGTCGCCTACCTCACCACCGCGTTCGCCCATGCGCTGGCGGCGCGACTGCGTGGTCGCATCGTCGCCCTGGCAGCACTGCCGTGGCTGGACAAGCGCCAGCGCGAACAGCTGGGCCAGCGCGAGAACGTGCCCGATGCACTGCTGGCGATGATCGCGGCCGAACTGGCGCATGCGCTGCGCGCCGGCCAGCTCGAGCCCATCCTCTACACCCAGCTGGAAGAGCGCCTGCACGCGATGTCGTCGATCCAGGCCGGCTGCGAGCGCATCCTCACCACGCCGCTGCCGTTCGCCTACACCCTGCTGCTGCACCGCTGCGCGTGGATGTTCTGCGTGCTGCTGCCGTTCGGCCTGGCCAGTTCGCTGGGCTGGGGCACGCCGGTGCTGTCGGCGGTGCTGGCCTATGCCTTCTTCGGCCTGGACCAGCTGGGCGAAGAAATGGAAGACCCGTTCGGCCTGGAGCCGAACGACCTGCCGCTGGACGCGCTGGTGCGCACGATCGAGATCGACCAGCTCGATGCGCTCGGCGAACGCCCGTTGCCCGAACCCCTGCTGCCGCAGGGCTACCTGTTGCAATAGCCACTCCTCGGAGCCTGCCATGTCCCACCCGCTGTACCGCCCGCGCCGCATGCGCCACGACGAGTTCTCGCGCCGCCTGATGCGCGAGAACACGCTGACCACCGACGACCTGATCTACCCGGTGTTCGTGCACGAACTGGCCGGCCGCACCGCAGTGCCGTCGATGCCGGGCGTGGAGCGGCTGTCGATCGAAGAACTGCTGAAGGTGGCCGAAGAGGCGCTGGAGCTGGGCATTCCGGTGATCGACCTGTTCCCGGTGATCGACCCGTCGCTGAAATCGCTGGATGCATCGGCGGCGTGGGCCGAGGACGGCCTGGCGCAACGCGCGATCCGCGCGCTGAAGTCGCGCTTCCCGGAACTGGGGGTGATGACCGATGTGGCGCTGGACCCGTACACCACCCACGGCCAGGACGGCATCATCGACGACAAGGGCTATGTACTGAACGACATCACCGTCGAAGCGCTGGTCAAGCAGTCGGTGTCGCATGCCGAAGCCGGCGTCGACATCGTTTCGCCGTCGGACATGATGGATGGCCGCATCGGCGCGATCCGCCGTGCGCTGGATGCCGACAACCACGTCAACGTGCGCATCATGGCTTACTCGGCCAAGTACGCCTCGGCGTTCTACGGTCCGTTCCGTGATGCGGTGGGCAGCGCGGCCAGCCTCGGCAAGGCCGACAAGAAGACCTACCAGATGGACCCGGCCAACGGCGACGAGGCCCTGCGCGAGATCGCGCTGGACCTGGAAGAGGGCGCCGACATGGTGATGGTCAAGCCGGGCATGCCGTACCTGGACCTGGTGCGCCGGGTGAAGGAAAAATTCGGCGTGCCGACCTTCGCCTATCAGGTCAGTGGCGAGTACGCGATGATGAAGGCCGCCTTCGCCAACGGCTGGCTGGACGAGCGCGCCTGCGTGCTGGAGTCGCTGCTGGGCTTCAAGCGGGCCGGTGCCGATGGCGTGCTGACCTATTTCGCGCCGCAGGTGGCGCGATGGCTGCGCGAGCGCTGACAATAGCGCCACGATAGACGGAGGACTGCGCGATGGGACCCGAACTGGGATGGATGCAATGGCTGATCTGGGGCACCGGCACGCTGGTGTTCGGCGCCATCATCGTCGGTGTCTTCATCGCCGCGTGGCGCGCGGGCAAGCGCCCACCGGAGCAGCTCTCCGCCGCCCGCCACGTGGCCCGTGAGCAGGCCCTGCCGGACAGCGTGCAGGCCGAGCTGGCCGCGCTGAACCAGCGCAAGGACAATGGCCAGCTGAGCGAGATGGAGTACGAGCAGTTGCGCGCCAAGGTGTTGTCGCGCTGACGGGCAATGCCCGGGGTCGGATCCCTTTCCGCAGGAAAGGGCTCTGACCCCTTCGCGGGCGCCATCCACGCGCGGCGTGGATCTACCGCACGCACCCGGCCACCGCCGCCACCTTCGGCACCGCCAACCGGTACACGTCCACGCCACCGGCACGCGGTGCCCTGGCCGCGCTGCTGGCCACCATCATTTCGCCTGGCTTGGCGTTGTCGATCACCGGCGCGCCGGTCCAGCCGCCGGTCTGGTTGAACGACAGTCCCAACGGTTGCAGGGCCGCGCCACTCCACGCGCAGCCGCTGCTCCACACCTGTGCGGTCGTGCCGTTGCCGCGGCTGAACACCACCGCGCCATCGTTGCCCAGCCAGTCGCCGTCGGTCTCGTCATCGGCGCTGTTCAACGCTGTCAATGCGGTGGCAGGGCCGCGCATGCCCTGCGCATCCAGCGTCGCCACGAACAGGTTCCAGCCGGCGCCACGGCCCTGTTGGCGGGCAAACAGCAGCCGCGTGCCGTCCGCGCTCAGGGCCGGCCCGCGCTCTTCGTGGCGTCCACCGTCGCCGGCCATGGGGTGCGCCTTGCCCAGCCGGCCATCGGCTTCCACTGCAGCCCGGTACAGCGCCAGCGCGCCTTCGCGGCCGGCGGCGAACAACAGCCAGCGGCCGTCGCGGCTGAAGTACGGATCGCGGGCCTCACCGGCCACGCCCACCGCCAGGGCCTGCGCCTGCTGCCAGCGGCCATCGACCACGCGCGCCTCCCACAGGCCCCAGCCGGCTTCGCCGCGGCGGGCGAAGACGATGCGCCGGCCATCGGCACTGATCGTGGCGCGGCCCTCGTCGGCACGGGTCGAGACCACGCCCATGCCTTCGATGCCGTACTCGTTCAACGCCATCGCCACGGGGGCAGAGAGTAGACTGGCGGCAAGCACCAGCAGGGGCAGGGTGATGCGCATCATCCGGTTCCATGCACGAACAGAGCATCAGTCTAGCCAGCTTGAGGATTCCATGACCGACCGTTACGCCGTCTTCGGACACCCCGTTGCCCACTCGAAGTCGCCGCAGATCCACGCGACGTTCGGTCGCCAGGAAGGCATCGCGGTGGATTACCGCGCGATCGACCTGGCCCCGGAGGCGTTCCTGGCCGGCCTGGAGGCCTTCGCCGCCGACGGCGGTGTCGGCGCCAACGTCACCTCGCCGCACAAGGAGGCCGCGTTCTCGGTGTGCACCACCCTGACCGCACGCGCGCGCCGCGCCGGTTCGGTCAACACGCTGCTGCGCAAGGGCGACCGCTGGCATGGCGACACCACCGACGGCATCGGCCTGGTGCGTGACCTGACCGACCGCCATGGCCTGGACCTGCGTGGCCGCCGCATGTTGCTGATCGGTGCCGGTGGCTCCGCGCGCAGCGTCGCCCCGGCGCTGCTTGATGCCGGCATCACCGAGCTGGTGGTGGTCAACCGCACGCCGGAACGCGCCGATGAACTGATCGATGCGATGGGTGAGCCGGGTCGCGCGATCAGCCGCTACTGGGAAGACCTGCGTGATCTGGGTGACTTCGAACTGATCGTCAACGCCACCTCGGCCGGCCGCGACCGCGACGTCGAGTTCAAGCTGCCGCTGTCGCTGGTCAACTCGATGACCACCGCCGTCGACCTCAACTACGGCGAAGCGGCGATCGCCTTCCTGGCCTGGGCGCGCGCCGCGGAGTGCCGCAATACGGTCGATGGCCTGGGCATGCTGGTCGAGCAGGCCGCTGAGAGTTTCCTGCAGTGGCACGGTGTGCGCCCGCAGACCGACGAGGTCTACCAGTCGCTGCGCCAGGGCTCGGCCGTGCTGGCCGGCGAGGACTGATCGATGGACGGCACAACCCTGCTGGTCACGGTGCTGAGCATGGTGGGCGTGCGCCTGCCGGTGCTGATCGCGCTGTGCGTGGGCCTGGTCTGGGTGGTCGGCGCACCGCGCGATGCCACCCGCACCGGTGCCCTGGTCGGCCTGCTGCTGTTGCTGCTGGCCAGCCTCGGCGGCATGGCGGCGGGCATCCTGCCGATGTGGATGGTCCGCAGCGGTGATTTCAGTGCCGTGTCGAGCTTGAGTGCCATCCTCGGCGTGCTGCATTTCGCGCTGGCGATGGTCGAGGCCATCGGTGTGGTGCTGGTGGTGTGGGCGCTGGTGCGCCTGCTGCGTACCCGTACGCTCCCGGCCGCCTGACCGGTCGCGCCGGGCCATGCCCGGCGTATCTGCCCCTGGGATGGTCCGGTCATTGGACCGGGACCGCCAGCGGGCGTCGTCGCTGGCCCGTTCAGGGTCCCAGCGGCGGTGAATGCGGCCGGCCATGCGACAATGCCCGGCCTGATCCAGCTACGGTAATTCCCGGCGTGACCGAAACCGTCGCCGCTCCGCGCACCCTCGATGACACCTTGAAGGACGCGATCCGCAAGGCGTACACGACGCTGCAGGCCAATACCCCCGGCTTTTCCACCCGTCGCTCGCAGAGCCAGATGATCGGCGTGGTGTCGCGTGCGCTGTCGAAAAGCGGTGGCGTCGGCGTGGTCGAGGCGCCCACCGGCGTCGGCAAGAGCCTGGGCTACCTCACCGCAGGCGTGCCGATCGCATTGGCCAGCAAGAAGAAGCTGGTGATCAGCACCGGCACCGTGGCGCTGCAGTCGCAGCTGGTCGAGCGCGATATCCCGAATTTCCTGAAAGCCACCGGCCTGGAGGCGACCGTGGCGCTGGCCAAGGGCCGTACCCGCTACCTGTGCACGCGCAATGCCGCCGAGGCGCAGGGCGAGGGCTCGCAGGGCGGCATGTTCGAGGATGACGCGCCGCTGTTCGACCGGCCGCTGGCGCCGATCGAAATGGACATCGCCAAGCGCCTGACCGACGCCTTCACCAGTGGCAGCTGGGATGGCGATATCGACAACGCACCGGAGACCATCAGCCCCGGCCTGCGCAGCCGCATCACCACGCCGGCTTCGGGTTGCGCCGGGCGCCGTTGTGCGTACTCGGCACAGTGCGCGGTGCTGCGTTCGCGCAACACCGTGCGTGACGCGCAGATCGTGGTCACCAATCACGCGCTGCTGCTGTCGGCGCTGTCGATCGGCGACAGCGACAACGGCCAGCCGTTGATCGCACCGCCGTCGGACATGCTGCTGGTGCTGGACGAAGGCCATCACATCGGCAACGTGGCGATCGACCAGGGCGCGGCCAGCCTGGCGCTGGACGAGATGGCCAAGCGTACCGGCCGCCTGCAGATCCTGATCGCCGGCGCCTACCGCGCGGTCGACAAGGATCGCCTTGGCAACCTGCTGCCGAACGAAGCGATCGAGGTGGCCAGCAACGTGGCCAAGCAGCTGCGCGCGTTCCGCGATCATATCGAGCGGGTGTGGATGCCGGCGCCGGCGGACGAAGAGCCGATGTGGCGCGCGGCCAATGGGCGACTGCCCGAGGCCTGGCGCGAGCCGATCGAGGCGTTGGCTGACGATACCCGCAGCCTCTACAACTGGGCGCACGCCGCCACCGCGCAGGTGGCCAAGGGCAAGCCGGACGATGCCGCGCGCGAGCGCCTGCAGCGCAACCTGGGCATGGCGCTGGAAATGATCGAGCAGCAGTACAACCTGTGGCAGGCCTGGCGTCGCGAAGACAAGGACGGTGCGCCGCCGATGGCGCGCTGGGTCACCGCCACCCGCGACGGCGACCTGGTGCTGCACGGCTCGCCGGTTTCGGCCGCGCACGTGCTGCGCAAGCTGCTGTGGGATGAAGTGGACTCGGTGGTGATGACCTCGGCGACGCTGACCGGCGGCGGCGATTTCCAGTCGCTGGCGATCGACAACGGCATTCCGGAAGAGGCCGAGATGGTCTCGCTGTCGTCACCGTTCGACCTGCCCAACCAGGCCGAACTGATCGTGCCGAAATTCCCGGTCACTCCGGACGACCGCGAAGGCCATCCGCGCGAAGTGGCGCGCTATCTCGACACCGAGCTGGACTGGGCCAAAGGCTCGATGGTGCTGTTCACCTCGCGCTGGAAGATGGAGAAGGTGGCCGGGCTGATGTCGGCCGCGCGCCGCAAGCAGGTGCTGGTTCAGGGCGAGATGTCCAAGACCCGCCTGATCGACGAGCACCTGCGCCGCGTGGCCGCAGGCGAGGGTTCGGTGCTGTTCGGACTGAACTCGTTCGGCGAAGGCCTCGACCTGCCCGGTGAAGCCTGCACCACGGTGGTGATCACCCAGGTGCCATTCGCGGTGCCGACCGATCCGCAGACCGCCACCCTCAGCGAATGGTTCGAGGGGCGTGGGCTGAATGCCTTCAACCTGATCGCCATTCCGCATGCGTTGCGCACGCTGACCCAGTTCGCAGGCCGCCTGATCCGCACTTCCACCGACACCGGCCGCGTGATCATCCTCGATTCGCGGCTGCTGACCCGCCGCTACGGCAAGCGCATCATCGACGCGCTGCCGCCGTTCAAGCGCGTGATCGGCTGACCGGTAGTGCCGGCCGCTGGCCGGAAAAAAGGGGACGGAGGGAATTAAGTCGTTTTAGGCACAAACGACTTAATTCCCTCCGTCCCCTTTTCCCAGATGCCGGCCAGCGGCCGGCATTACCGTATGGCGGTCAATCGCCCAGAAGCGCGGTGTTGCGTACGGCGCCCTTGTCGGCGCTGGTGGCGAGCAGGGCGTAGGCCTTCAGCGCGCTGGTGACCTTGCGTGGGCGCGGTGCGCGCGGCTTCCAACCACGCGCATCGGCGTCGGCGCGGCGCTGGGCCAGCGTGGTCTCATCCAGCAGCAGGTCGATGCGGCGGGCCGGAATGTCGATGCGGATGCGGTCGCCATCTTCCACCAGGCCGATGACACCGCCGCTGGCGGCTTCCGGCGAGACATGGCCGATCGACAGGCCGGAGGTGCCGCCGGAGAAGCGGCCATCGGTGAGCAGTGCGCACTGTTTGCCCAGTCCCTTCGATTTCAGATAGCTGGTCGGGTACAGCATTTCCTGCATGCCGGGGCCGCCCTTCGGGCCTTCGTAGCGGATCACCACCACCTCGCCCGGCTGCACTTCGTCGGCGAGGATGCCGGCCACGGCGGCGTCCTGGCTTTCATAGACACGCGCGGGACCTTCGAACACGTGGATCGATTCGTCCACGCCGGCGGTCTTCACCACGCAGCCATCCACGGCCAGGTTGCCGCGCAGCACGGCCAGCCCGCCTTCCAGCGAATACGCATGCTGCAGCGAGCGGATGCAGCCCTCGGCGCGGTCCACGTCCAGCGTCGGCCAGCGCGTGGCCTGGCTGAAGGCTTCCTGGGTGGGGATGCCGGCCGGGCCAGCCTTGAAGAACGTGTGCAGGGTGTCGTTGTCACTGCGCACCACGTCCCAGCGTTCCAGTGCTTCGGCCAGGCTGGCGCTGTGCACGGTCGGCACCGTGGTTTCGAGCAGGCCGGCGCGGTCCAGCTCACCGAGGATGCCGAACACACCGCCGGCGCGATGCACGTCCTCGATGTGGTACTTCGGCGTATTCGGCGCCACTTTGCACAGCTGCGGTACGCGCCGCGACAGCGCGTCGATGTGGGTCAGGTCGAAGTCGACCTCCGCTTCCTGCGCGGCGGCCAGCAGGTGCAGGATGGTGTTGGTGGAACCGCCCATGGCGATGTCGAGGGTCATCGCATTGGCAAACGCCGCCTGGGTGGCGATGCCGCGCGGCAGCGCGCTCGGGTCTTCGCCGCCATACCAGCGATGGCAGAGTTCGACGATCAGGCGGCCGGCACGGCGGAACAGCGCCTCACGGTCGGCGTGGGTGGCCAGCGTGGTGCCGTTGCCGGGCAGTGACAGGCCCAGTGCTTCGGTCAGGCAGTTCATCGAGTTGGCGGTGAACATGCCCGAGCAGGAGCCGCAGGTGGGGCAGGCGCTGCGTTCGAACGCTGCCACCTTCTCGTCGGAAGCGCTGTCATCGGCAGCCACCACCATCGCATCGACCAGATCCAGCTTGTGCTCGGACAGCTTGGTCTTGCCCGCTTCCATCGGCCCGCCGGAAACGAACACCACCGGGATGTTCAGGCGCAGCGCGGCCATCAGCATGCCGGGGGTGATCTTGTCGCAGTTGCTGATGCACACCAGTGCGTCGGCGCAATGCGCGTTGACCATGTACTCCACGGCGTCGGCGATGATCTCGCGGCTGGGCAGCGAATACAGCATGCCGTCGTGGCCCATCGCGATGCCGTCGTCCACGGCGATGGTGTTGAATTCCTTGGCGACGCCGCCGACCTGCTCGATCTCGCGCGCGACCAGCTGGCCGAGGTCCTTCAGGTGCACGTGGCCGGGCACGAACTGGGTGAAGGAGTTGGCGATGGCGATGATCGGCTTGTGGAAGTCGCCGTCCTTCATGCCGGTGGCACGCCACAGGGCGCGGGCGCCGGCCATGTTGCGGCCGGCGGTGGAGGTGCGGGAACGGTATTCGGGCATGGCTGGCGGAACGGGCAGGCCGTACGACGTGGGGGTCAGCCGATCATGGCCAATTTTTTCGGTTGCTGCTGCAACCACCGGGGAGAGAGCGGCAGGGCTGCGCCCTGCACCCGGGGTAGTGCCGGCCGCTGGCCGGCAACCTCAACAGCAACAGCTGGGCTATCCGTGGGATGGCGGGGTGGGTCCGGCTGCGGGGGACGGCGCAAGTACGTCCATGTAGCCTCGGTCGCGCCATCCATGGCGCTCACGCCCCCGCAACCGGACCCACCCCGCCTTCGACAGTTTCCTGCGATCTGACGGGGTCGGATCCCGTTGCTGCGCGACGGGCTCTGACCCCCGATTCCTGATTGGAGCGACGAAAATGAAAGTCCGTTCATCTTTCGGACTTTGCCGATTCCGGTTGCTGGTCCGGATTTGGCATCATTGGGGCATTGATCCGTCGACAGGGCATGAGGCCATGAAACGTTCCCGCACCACCGCGCTGCTGCTGATGAGCGCCGCGCCGCTGCTGTTCACCGCCTGCCAGAAGGAGCCGGAGGTGAAGGTGCAGGAAGGCCTGTACACGTCGGTCGAGGCCTGCACCGAGGCCACCGGCGATCCGTCGTCGTGCCGCAATGCCTTCGCCGAAGCGCAGAAGCAGGCCGCCGATGCGGCGCCGAAGTACGCCAGCAGGGAAGCCTGCGAGAAGGATTACAAGCCGGAGCAGTGCGTGCAGCAGCACACCTCGGCCGGTACCTCGTTCATCGGCCCGATGATGATGGGCTTCTTCATGTCGCAGATGCTGAGCAACCGCGGAGGCCTGGCACCGCAGGCACCGGCATCGGCGCCGGCCTACCAGGACAAGAATGCGGGTTGGGCGCGCCCGGCACCGGGTGGCACTGGTGGCCTGAACACCGCCAGCGGCATCGGCGCGGGCAAGGCCGGCCTGGCCCCGGTCACCAGCGAACCGAACCGTGCGGTCACTGCCAGCCGTGGTGGCTTCGGCAACACCAGCGCGCGTCGCAGCAGCAGCGGCAGCTACGGCGGCTGATCGACCCATGCAGCGCATCCGGATTGCCGAGCGTGCCCAATGGCGGGCGCGCGCGGAAGAGGCAGGTTTCCGCTTCCACACCATCGACGGCCAGCCGTACTGGGACGAAAGCGCGTACTACGCGTTCACCCTGCGCCAGATCGAGCAGGACATCGAAGACCCCAGCGCCGAGCTGCACCAGATGGCGCTGGACCTGGTCGGCGATGTCATCGCCAGCGAACGCTTGATGGACCAGCTCGCGATTCCGTCGCATTACCGCGACTGGATCGCCGACAGCTGGCGCCAGCGCCAGCCGCATCTGTACGGTCGCCTGGACCTGGCCTACGACGGTACTGGCCCGGCCAAGCTGTACGAACTGAACTACGACACGCCGACCTCGCTGTTCGAGGCCAGCTTCTTCCAATGGCAGTGGCTGGAAGACCAGCGCAACGCCGGTCGCCTGCCGCAGCACGCCGACCAGTTCAACGCGATTCACGAAGCGCTGGTCGAGCGTTTCGGCGAACTGGCCACGCAGCTGCCGCCGCCGCTGTACTTCAGTGCCGTGGGCAGCTCCGAAGAAGACCGCGGCACCGTCGACTATCTGCGCGACTGTGCATCGCAGGCCGGCCTGCATGGCCAGGCCATCGCCATCGAGGACATTGGCCTGTCCGAGGACGGCCGCTTCACCGCGCTGGACGATTCGGTGATCGGCACGCTGTTCAAGCTGTATCCGCTGGAAGACCTGATGGCCGAGGAATTCGGTCGCGCGCTGCCCGGCTCGGGCGTGCAGCTGCTGGAGCCGGCGTGGAAGGCGGTGTTGAGCAACAAGGGCATCCTGCCGCTGCTGTGGCAGCGCAACGTGGGCCATCCGAACCTGCTGGAAGCGCATTTCGATGACGGCAGCACGCTGGCGTCGGGCTGGGTGCGCAAGCCGCTGTTCTCACGCGAAGGGGCCAACATCGAGATGCACTTGGCCGATGGCAGCACCCAGCGCAGCGACGGTCCCTACGATGGCCCGGCGATCATCCAGCGCGCCCATCCGCTCACCCGCTTCGAAGGCGGCTACCCGCTGATCGGCAGCTGGGTGGTGGGTGACCACGCCTGCGGCATCGGCATCCGCGAAGACGACAGCGCGATCACCCGTGACAGTGCGCGCTTCGTGCCGCATGCGATCGTGGACGAGGCGCCGACGCGGATCTACGTCTGATGGCGGTGCGGCGTTGGCCTGGCCGGCATGGGCGTTCTTCGCCCGTGCCTGGCCGGCACTTCGATGACGGGCGCAGCCTGCAGGCCTTCGCGGACCGCGTCGCGGTGCGTTGCCATCGCTGCGACACCCCCGGCTGGGTGGTCGCCAGCTGGGAACCCTACCGGTGGACCGCGCGATTCCGCTGCACCGGCTGCAGTTCTGCACTGGACAGTGGTGACTGGGTCGGTGCGGTCTACATGCTGGGCCGCCAACCTTGTGGATTCTGTGGGCATCAGTGGCTGCACGTGCGTCGTCGGGTTCCCGCTGGCGTTCCTGCACCGGCGTCCTTCGCTGCTCGATGCGCGCAATGTGATCGCAGTACCGATGTTTCGGTCTCGGTGCGTCCGTTGCGTGATGCCGAGCCTGCCGATCCGCACTTCGGATTGCCGCTGCGCCTGGTTGAACCGACCCGCGCGGGCCTGCTCTGGGCCTACAACGCTGAGCATCTGCAGGCACTGCACGAGTACGCGAGCGCAACACTGCGGGAAAGCCGCGGCCATCACCGATCCATGTTCTCGCGCCTGCCGCAGTGGATGAAGCTGGCCCGCAACCGGGTGTTGCTGCAGCGCGCGGTGGAGCGATTGCAGCGGCGGTTGTTGCAGGGGTAATGCCGGCCGCTGGCAGGCAACCGCCGTTGGTAGATGCCGACCCTGGTCGGCGCTGTGGGTTTCGTGCCAACCAAGGTTGGCACCCACCAGAGCGATGCACCGGTTGTTGCAGGGGTAGTGCCGGCCGCTGGCCGGCAACCGCCGTTGGTAGGTGCCGACCCTGGTCGGCGCTTTGGGTTTCGTGCCAACCAAGGTTGGCACCCACCAGGGCGATGCACCGGTTGTTACAGGGGGGGTAGTGCCGGCCGCTGGCCGGAAGCCGGTGTTGGTGGATGCCGACCCTGGTCGGCGCTGTGGGTTTCGTGCCAACCAAGGTTGGCACCCACCAGAGCGATGTGTCGGTAGTGCCGACCGCGGGCCGGCAACCGTTCCTGGTATCAGAGCAGCCCTTCGCGCTTCACCGCCAGATAGCGCTCCACCAGTGCACCGGGCAGGGCGTCGGCGGTCACGTCCAGCACCATCACCTTCTCGCTGCGCAGCGCTTCATGCGCTTTCGCGCGCTGCTGCAGATACAGCGCCGCAGCGCCGGCCTGGGCCGCGTCCTCCAGCGACTGCACCTCATCATCGAGGACAGCATCCAGTTCGCGCTCGCGCAGGCTGGCCACGCACACCAGGTGGCGTTTCTGCAGCAGGCGCACCGCCGCCAGCAGATCCTCGATGTCTTCGTCGCGCACGTTGCTGACCAGCATCACCAGCGCGCGCCGGCGCTGGCGCAGCGACACTTCGGTGGCGGCGGCCAGGTAGTCGGTGGCCACCGCGCGCGGCTGCAGGTCGTAGCTGGCGCGCAGCAGGTGCTCGACGGTGCCCATCCCGCGCTGCGGTGCCACCCAGCGGCGCTCGCCACCGGTGGCGAACAGGCCGGCAGCATCGCCCTGGCGCAGCGCCAGGTAGGCCACCACCAGCGAGGCGTTCAATGCGTGATCGAAGTGCGAGAGCCCGCCCTCGCTGGCCAGCATGCGGCGGCCACTGTCGAGCATCAGCAGCAGCTGCTGGTTCTTCTCGTCCTGGTACTCGCGCGAGACCAGCTTGCGCGCACGCGCGGTGGCCTTCCAGTCCAGCTGGCGCAGACTGTCGCCGATGCGGTACTCGCGCATCTGGTGGAAGTCGGTGCCTTCACCGCGGCGGCGCTTCACGTGTGCACCGACCAGCCGCGAGGCCTGGTCGGCACTGAACAGGGCGAAGCGAGTGAGCGGTGCGAAGTTCGGATAGACCCGCACGTCCAGCACGGGAGGCAGCGTGCGTTGCTGCCACCACAGGCGCCATGGCGAGCGCATGCGCAGATGCACGCCGTCGAAGCGGAAGCGCCCGCGCTGCAGCGGCTGCAGGTGGTAGTGCAGGGTGGACGCGCTGCCGGCCTTCAGGCGCACGCGCTGCGGCAGCGACTCCAGCGGCCAGCCGCCGGGGACCAGGTCGAACACCTGCACCGTCATCGATGCGTCCGCCTGCAGCCGCAGCGCGGCCTCGCGGCGCACGCCCAGTGCCAGCGCTTCGGGCAGCTCACGCTGGATCTGCGGCGATGGACGCCGCGTCTGCCGCCACAGATCCATCAACGCTGGCACGGCAATCGCCACCGCGGCCAGCGCCCAGCTCCAGCGCGGCAGCAGGCCGCCCAGCACCAGGCCACCCAGGGCGGCCCAGGCCAGCAGCAGCGCCAGCAGCAGCGGGGCCGGCCTCATCGGCGCGGTGCTTCCACCTTGGCCAGCAGTGCACCCAGCACGTCGTCGGCGTCCTGGCCTTCGATCTGCAGTTCCGGTGCCAGCGCGATGCGATGGCGCAGCGCGGGGCGCGCGATGTCGCGCACGTCGTCGGGGGTGACGAAGTCACGGCCGGCCAACACCGCCTGCGCGCGCGAGGCACGTACCAGCGCGATGCTGCCACGCGGGCCAGCGCCGACCGCGATACCCGGCCACTGCCTCGTGGCCGCCACAATCCGCACCGCGTAGTCGATCACTTCGTCATCGACGGTGATCGCCGCCGTGGCGCGCTGCAGTTCCAGCAGCTCACCGGCACCGAGCACGCGCGGCACCTGGCTCAGGTCGAAATCGCTGGCGGCGCGGCCGCTGGTGATCGCGGTCACCATGCGCTTCTCGTCCTCCAGCTGCGGGTAGTCGATCAGCACCTTCAGCAGGAAGCGGTCCAGCTGCGCTTCCGGCAGCGGGTAGGTGCCTTCCTGCTCCAGCGGGTTCTGCGTGGCCAGCGCCATGAACGGCGGCGCCAGGGTGAAGGCCTTGCCTTCGATGGTCACCTGGCCTTCCTGCATCACTTCCAGCAGCGCCGACTGGGTCTTGGCCGGTGCGCGGTTGATCTCGTCGGCCAGCAGCAGATTGGTGAACACCGGGCCGCGACGGATCTTGAAGCTCTCGCTCTTCGGGTCGTACACCGCGTGGCCACTGACGTCGCTGGGCATCAGGTCGGGGGTGAACTGCACGCGACCGTAGTCCAGCTCAAGTGCCTGGGCCAGCGCGCGCACCAGCAGGGTCTTGCCCAGCCCGGGCACGCCCTCGATCAGCACGTGGCCACCGGCCAGCAGGGCCACCAGGATCTGGTCCAGCACATCAGCCTGGCCGATGAAGGCGTGGCCGACGGCATCGCGGATGGCATCGACGCGTTCGATCAGGCGGGCGTTGGCGGCCGCCGGCAGCTCGGGGACTTCGGTCATAGCAGGGATCTCATCTGGAGCAGCAAGCGGATGCGCTCGCGCAGGGCGGAGGAATCGTGCGGCGGAGGGGGCGTGAGCGCGCTGGCAACGCGGCCTTGCGGCCACTTCAGCAGCTCGGCGATGGCCTGATCGCGCGGCGCGCCATCGAGTGCGGCGGCAATCGGTGCGCGCAGGCGCAGGCGGTGCAGGAACAGGGCGAGTACGGCCTCGTACAGGCGCGCGCCGTGGCCGAAACGCAGCAGCAGTTCACCACTGGCGCGCACGTGCTCCAGCAGCGAACGGCGTTCCAGAACCGGCGACGGCAGCAGGCTGCCGAAGCGCTGCGAGCGGCCCCACAGCCAACCCAGCAGGGCCAGCAGCAACGGTGCCCACAGCGGCCAGCCCTGATAGAACATGCGCGACCACAGCGACGGCGGGCGGCTGGCATAGACCAGCCAGACCGCACCCTTGCCGTAGTTCGGATCGAGCAGGTAGCGGGTCAGGTCGCGATGCGACGCGTCGTGCAGGCCGTCGCTGGCCTTGCCCCCTGCGGAGGCCAGGCGCGCCGCCGGTGAGTCCACCTCGCTGCGCATGAACTCAATGTCGGCCAGCACGCTCACCTTGCCCTGGCCATGGCGCAGGCGCGCGAACACCAGGTCGCGATCCGTGCCCCAGCGACGTTCGGCCTGCGCACTGGCGGCAAAACCCAGGGTGAAGCGGCGGCCACCGCAGAATTCGACGTGGCCAGGATCGTCGTCGACATGGAATGGCTGGCAGTCGCTGCGCTGGAACAGGCTGTCCACGCCCAGCCGGTCCAGCAAGGGGCCCTGCGTGCTGCCGGCATCGTCCTCGGCCGGCGGCGGTGTACGTACCAGCAGGTGGCCGCCACCGTCGACCCAGTCCAGCAGCGTGCTGGCAACGGGCGGCGGCAGTTCGCTGCTGTCCTGCAGCAGCACCACCGTATCGTTCGGCCCCAGTGCCATCTGCTGCAGTTCCAGCCGCGGCCGCGAGTGCACGTCAATGCCATCGGCGCGCAGCGCCTGGCCGAGTACGTACAGCGGGTTGTAGGCGGCCTCGCCCTGTGGCGGCAGCCGGATCGTCTCGGTCACCCGTTCGTGCGTGCGCAGGTAGAGGATGGTCAGCGGTACACCGAACAGCACCAATGCACCGAGCAGCAGCGACCAGAACAGGCGCGGACTCATGCCTGCCACCCGTACTGCTGGCGCAGGGTATCGGCCAATGCATCGAAATCGGCGCGGCTGGGCAGGCGGCCACCGTAGGCGGCGTACTGCCACATGCGCACGATGCGCGCGAACAGGTCACGGTCGCTGGCCTCGGGCATGCGTCGCGACGCGCGCAGGCATTGCGCTTCGGTAGCCCCGGGTGGAAGCGCGATACCGCTGCGCTCGCCCACCGTGCGCACACTGGCGCGGTACAGCAGGGCCAGCGCCTGCCGCGGCCGGCCCTGGTCCCAGAGCAGGCCAGCCTGGGTGGCCACGTCCGGCGGCAGCACCACCGGCAACTCCACCTGTTCCTCCAGCACCTCCGGTGCAGCGTCGGCCTTGCGCCGGCCACTGCCACGCAGCCATGGCAGCCACAGCCGCGCGGTCAGCAGCAGCACCAGCAGCAGGATGCCGAGCAGGCCCCACAGGCCCCATTCGGCCAGCCGTGCCAGCCAGGCGATGCCGTCCCTGCGCGCTTTGCGTTCACCTTTGCTGTTGGTGTCACGCTGCAGCTGCTTGTCTTCCTTCTTCTTTTCCTCGGCCTGCTCGATCGGCTTCCAGCGGGTGACCTCGCGGGTCGGGCGCTGCAGCGGGTCCTCATAGGCGCGGTTAACCGCTTGACGGAAACCGGCGGTGTCCACCGGCGTGCCACCGAAGATGGTGGCCGGCGTGTTGGCCGGGTCGATGGTCGGTTCATCGTCGTCGTCTTCGGCGGCGATGTCACTGGCGTTGGGCTTGCCCATTGCGCGCCCGGGCTCGGCATCTGCGTCCTGCGCATGCACCGGGGCGGAGACCAGTGGCAGTGCCAGGCACAGCAGCAGCGCCAGCGTCGATGCCGCCGGCAGCAGGCGATCGCGCAGGCGGCGCAGGGCGATTTCGACGTCCCAGGCTTCCATCTGCGTACGCCGGTTCAAGTACAGGCCAAAGCCCGCACCGACGAAGAACGGGCCGATCAGCGCCGACGCCAGCCAGCAGGCCAGATTGAAACCGAAGCGTGCCCATGCCGGCGTGTCCTTGCCGATCATGTCCCAGGCCGCACGCCAGGATTCGGACATCAGGTCCAGTGGCATGAACATGAACACTGCACCGATGGCACCAGATACCAGCACCGCTTCGAACGCCATGCAGGTCACGGTCAGCACTGTCGCCGCACCTGCGGCGCCGGCAGCCACCGCACGGCGGCGTGGACCGCGCTGGCCCGGTGCGTTGCCTTCCAGCAGGTTCACCGGCAGGCACAGGCTGCGCAGCACGCTGAAGCGACGCCAGCCCAGGTAGCCCCAGGAACCAGTGTTGCCCCAGTGACGCTGCGCACGCAGGGCCGAAAGTGTGCTGACCGGTTCGCCGAAGATGCCGCGCGACAGCACATACAGCGGCGCACGCTCGAACAGTGGCTTGCACCACCACATCGCCAGCCAGGCCCAGCCGAAGGCATCCAGCCACCATCCCAGCGCGTTGAAGATCACGAACAACGGAGCACTGGCCAGCAGCCAGCTGCCCCACACGGCGCGCGCATGGCGGCGGGCGAGGGCACTGCCCAGCTCCATAGCTTCCCAGCCGCTGCGTGCACGCAGCACCACGTCCAGACGGTCAATGCGCATGGCCGCCTCCACGCCCGCCACGCCACAGCCACAGCAGCACGCCGGCCCAGAGCACTCCGGCGACGCCGAACTTGGTCCATGCGGGGACTTCAGCGATCGACGACCAGAACGCTTCGATGAAGGCTGCGACCAGCAGCATGAACGCCACGCCCAGGCACAGCCGCGCACCGATGCGGCCACCGTCGACCAGCGCGTCCAGGCGGCTGCGCCGGCCCGGTGCCAGCAGCTTCATGCCCAGCTGCAGGCCGGCACCGCCGGCGATCACGATCGCGGTCAGCTCGAACGCGCCATGGCCGGCCACGAAGCGCCAGAATGGTCCACCGTGTCCGATGTGCTGCAGGTGGCCGGCCACCGCGCCGATGGTGACGCCGTTGAACAGCAGCACCAGCAGCGTACCCAGCCCGGCCAGCAGGCCGCTGGCGAAGGTGCGCAGGGCAATGCTGATGTTGTTGAGGATGTAGTGGCCGAACATCATCCAGTCGGTACCGCTGTCGCG
The DNA here is from genome assembly GCF_059369595.1 of Stenotrophomonas sp. YJH_SMC_25. Taxonomy (NCBI): domain Bacteria; kingdom Pseudomonadati; phylum Pseudomonadota; class Gammaproteobacteria; order Lysobacterales; family Lysobacteraceae; genus Stenotrophomonas; species Stenotrophomonas sp. YJH_SMC_25. The sequence goes on from NZ_JCAFSV010000018.1 coordinate 56,240, forward strand.
GCCCAGTCGTTCGGCGGCAGGGTCGTACATGCGCTCCATCGCGGCGATCTGGCGGTTGTCCATCAACGTGTGGATCAGGTCCGGGTAGACCTGTACAAGCACGAAGCAGGCGATTGCCGGCAGCGCGAACATCGCCAGCGCCACCCACATGCTGCGTGCCTGGCTGCGCACGAGCAGCGGGAAGTCGGCCACGAGGAATTCCAGCGCGGCGCGCCAGCGCGTCGGCCGTGTGCGGTACAGCACACTGTGGCCCTGCTGCATAAGCTGCTGCAGGCGCTGGACCAGCTGCGGGCTGTAACCGCGCTCGCGGGCCAGCGCCAGCTGCTGGCACAGGCGCCGGTAGCGCTGCGGGACGGCGGTATCGTCCAGTGCCAGGCCGCTGGCCTTGCGGCGCGCGCGGCGCGAGGCGCCGGCACGCAGCAGCAGCCACTGTTCCAGCTCCTGCCATTCCTGCTGGTAGCGGGCGACGAACTGTTCCTGTTTCATCGCCGCCCCAGCAGCCAGTTGGCCATGGCGTACAGGCGCAGCACGGCGACCTGGCCGTGGGTGCCGGTCAGGGGCTCGGCAATGCCGGCCAGCTCCTGCTGGCGGGCCGCCGACAGCCGTGGCGCGCGCTCGGCGAAGGCCATCAGCGCGGCCTGTTCCTCCGGCCGCAGTGGCTGCGGCGGGGCCAGCACGCTGTCGATGGTAGGTGGCGGCGGCAGGTACAGCACAGGCGCGTGCACCACCACGGTGCCGGCCACCAGGTCGCCGAGGCGGCGGCCGTGCGGATCGAACAGGCTGCTGACCAGGCCCAGTGCATAGCCGAACGGCAGCATGTCCACCGTGCGCAGCAGGTTGCGGGTGATCGCCGCCATCCAGCCCACGGGCGCGCCATCGCGGGACAGCACGCGCAGGCCCAGCGCGCGCTTGCCCAGGGTACGGCCCCACAGCGCCTCGCACACGATCGGGTAGACCCAGTAGACCAGGAACATCAGCACCAGGTTGAGGCCGGAGCCGAATTCGTCCAGCACCGCCAGCGGAATCGCCATCAGCACCAGTACCGCGATGCGCACGCCAAGATCGACCAGCCAGGCCATGGCCCGCGGCAGCGGTCCGGCTACCGGCAACTGAAGCAGCACACCCTCCGGCGTCACCACCTCACGGTAGGTATCGAGCATCGGTGCGGCCATCAGCGCGGTGGCCTTCGTTGTGGGCGCCGGAGTCCTCTCCGGCTGGCAACCACAGGCATGGGGGTCTCGACAGGTCCTGGTCGGGCCCAGACTTTAGCAGAGCCGCGCGGCAGCGTTGGCTGCTCAGCCCCGGTATTCGTCCTTCAGCCGCACGTAGTGGTCGGCCGAATAGTGCAGCGACTCGATCTCCTTGTCGCTCAGCGTGCGTGCCGGCCGGGCAGGGTTGCCGACCCACAGCTCGCCTTCGCCCACCACCTTGCCGGGGCCGATCACCGCACCGGCGCCGACGAAGCCATGGCGCTCCACGCGGGCACCGTCGAGGATGCAGGCGCCCATGCCGATCAGGCTGTAATCGCCGATCGTGCAGGCGTGGATGATGCAGCCGTGGCCGACGGTCACGCCTTCGCCGATCAGGGTCGGGTAGCCGGCCTTGTTGTACGGGCTGTGGTGGCTGACGTGGATGATGGTGCCGTCCTGCACGTTGGTGCGTGCACCGATGCGTACGTAATTGACGTCACCGCGGATGACCGTGCCCGGCCACACCGACACGTCGTCGCCCAGTTCCACGTCGCCGATGATCGTGCACGACGGGTCGATGTACACGCGCTCGCCGAGGATGGGCATCTTGTCGCGGAAGGGGCGCAGCGGGTTCATCGGGGTCTCCGGAAATCAGGGCGTTCGCGACGATGATACCCGTGTGGTAGTGCCGGCCGCTGGCCGGCAACCGCGCGGCACGCCTGGATTTCCGTGGTTGCCGGCCAGCGGCCGGCACTACCAGCGGCAGGTGCGGCTCTTCATGCAGGCGCGTGCTCGGCCAGCATCTGCCGGAACAGCTCATCCAGCCACGCAGCATCACCTCGTCCGGCGGGCAGCTGTGGCGCCTGCGCAGTCCGGATGGCCAGTTCACGATCGATGTAGTCGCTGATCGCCGCAATGCGCGGCCCGGCGGCGACCTCGGCGCTGGCCCGTTTGACCGCCAGCAGGGCATCGATGACTTCACGCACCGCACCGTCTGGCAGCAGCCGGTCCAGCAGATCCTCGAAGGCCATCGGCGGGGGTGTCTGTTCGTGCTCTATCCACTGGCAGGCCAGCAGTGGGCGCAGCACGTACAGGTACTTCTTGGTGCGCACCGTTTCGCCACGCAGGTAGCCGCGATGGTTCGAGCGCGCCATGTTGAAGTAGTGCCACCACGTGCCCAGCGGCGAATGGAACGCTTTCGCTGCTTCCCACAACTGTGACACCGCCGCCTGATCCTGCTGGTAGACGATCGGCGAGCGCAGCCACTCGATCAGGGTCGGATTGGATTTTGAAACCAGTCGCAGTGCCTTGCGCAGGTCCCAGCCGCTCACGTCGAGCTCATCGTCGATCGGCAGTTCGATCACATCGCGCTGCGCTTCGCCGGGACCGGTGCTCTCGTTGACGCTGAGATACCAAGGCTGGCGATGCACGTAGATGAAGCGCGCGTCGTAGTCGCTGTCGGGCGAGGAAAAGCCCCAGCCGCGGCTGCCCGACTCGCAGGCCAGCAGCACGCGTACGTCGTAGCGCTGTTCGATGTCAGCCAGGGTGGAAAGGATGGCGGCGCGCTTGTCCGGCGCGATCGGGTGGATGTCGTCCATGCAGTTGTGTTCGTAATGTCGAGCGTGCTCGACTGTAACGCAGGTGCGCACCGGTAGTGCCGGCCGCTGGCCGGCAAGCTCATGGGCGCACTTGGAATTCTGCGGTTGCAGGCCAGCGGCCGGCACTACCGGCTAGGGCTCGTAGCTGTAGCCCATGCCGTACACCGAACGGATCGGCTCGCCTTCCATGCCGGCGTCGGCCAGCTTGCGGCGCAGGTTGCGCACATGGCTGTCGACGGTGCGGTCGACCACCACGCGATGGTCCAGGTACAGCCGGTCGAGCAGTTCATCGCGCGCCCAGATCCGGCCTGGGGTGGCCAGCAGCGTGCGCAGCAGGCGGTACTCCACCGGCGTCAGATCCAGGCCCTTGCCGTTCCAGGTGGCGCGTGCGGCCGGCTCGTCGATGTGCAGGCCACCGTTGGCGCGCGCACCCGGGTCCGGGCGGTAGCGGCGCAGCACCGCCATCACCCGCGCGACCACTTCGCGCGGACTGAACGGCTTGCAGATGTAGTCGTCGGCGCCGATCTCCAGGCCCAGCAGGCGGTCGATCTCTTCCACCCGTGCGGTGACCATGATGACCGGTACATCGCTGCTGGCACGCAGTTCGCGGCACAGGTCCACGCCGTCGCGCTGCGGCAGCATCAGGTCCAGCAGCACCAGGTCGGGCTGGTAGCGCACGAACGCGTCGATCACCTGGCCACCGTCGTCCACCCACTCGCTGGCCATGCCGGCGGCGGCCAGGTAGTCGCGCAGTACCGAGGCCAGGCGTGGCTCGTCCTCGACGATCAGGATCTTCGTGGACGTGGCGGGCGACGCACTCATGCAGGCTCCGGCAGGGTGATGACCACGCGCAGCCCGCCCAGCGGCGAGGGCGCGGCGTGGATGACGCCGTGGTGGGCGAGGATGATGTTGTGGCTGATGGCCAGGCCCAGCCCGCTGCCGCCACTGGCGCGGTTGCGCGAACTTTCCACGCGGTAGAAGCGTTCGAACAGCAGTGCACACTTGTCGGGCGGAACGCCCGGCGCGGTGTCTTCCACGACCAGCTGCACGCCGGCAGGCACGCGCGCTGCCTGCACGCGTACGCGGCCACCGGCATGGGTGTAGCGCAGTGCGTTTTCCAGCAGGTTGGCCAGTACCTGCTGCAGGCGCCGTTCGTCACCGGACACCTGCAACGGCGTGGCGGGCAGGTCTTCTTCCAACGCCAGGCCTGCATTGGCGAAGCGCACGCGCATGCCATTGAGTTCGCTGCGCAGCAGCGCCACCAGGTCCAGTGGCGCGAAGCGGTACGCCAGGCCGCCGGACTGGGTCATCGACAGGTCGTGCAGGTCGTCGATCAGCTTGCCCAGCTGGCGGATCTCGCCCTGCAGGCCCACCAGGTTGGCCCGGTCCAGCGGACGGATGCCATCTTCGATCGCCTCCAGCTCGGCGCGCACCACTGCCAATGGCGTGCGCAGCTCATGCGAGATGTCGGCAATGAAGGCGCGGCGGTTGCGTTCGGTATCGTCCAGCGCCTGCGCCATCCGGTTGAAGTCGTTGACCAGCGCGTCCAGCTCATCGTCACTGGTGCGCTCGATGCGGGTGGCGTAGTCACCGGCGGCCAACCGGTGGGTGGCAGCGGCCAGCTTGGCAAGGCGCTGGCGCAGCGCACGCGATACCAGCCAGGCCAGCAGTACCGTCACCAGCAGTAGCGCGATGCCGATCACCCACCAGGCGCGCACCTGGGTGTTGTAGAAATTCAGGTCGTTGGTGGCGATGACGGTCTGGAACGGCACCATGCCCAGCCAACCGACGGTCTGCCCGTCCACCTGCACCCCATGCGGCTCGTCATCGCTGGTGGCGTCGGGGTTGCCGGCCACGAAACGGTGCTGCGCGTCGAACAGGCCCAGGCGCGACGGCACGCCGGTCTGGTCGGACAGCGACGGCACCGGTCCTTCGTGCCCATGGGCCAGGTCCGGGCGCAGCAGCCGCGCCCAGCGGTCGCCATCACCGTGCAGATGCTCCCAGCCACCGTGCTCGCGGTACTCGCGCTGCAGGTGTGGCATCAGCCGCTGCATGCGCAGGTCGCCCTGGTCGTTGAGGTAGTCCAGGAAGCCGGTCTGGAAGGCCACGCGGCTGGCAATACCGTTCACTGCCAGCACCAGCAGGCAGGCGGTGAAGATCGCGAGGAAGGTCTTCGCGGTCAGGCCGAATTTGAGTTGGAACTTCGCCATCGCGAAGGCCATTAGCGGCGCATGCGGCGCCGAAAGCAAGCGCCAGCTGAGCCCGTCGCACAATCTCCATATTCTCTGCACAGTTTCACGGCAGCGTGCACGGGTCAACGCAAGGCCCCCACGCCCCCCATGTCCCTCCTGCGCCCGCTGTCCCGTTCCCCGCGTCCCCTGCTGTTGCCCCTGCTGCTGGCCCTAGCGGCCTGTTCGGCGGGCAGGACCGATGCCCCGGCCATGCCCGAAGTGGGCGTCATCATCGCCAGCGCGCAGCCGCTGGCACTCCAGCAGACCTTGCCCGGCCGTGCCGTGCCGTTCGAGATCTCCGAGGTGCGGCCGCAGGTCGGCGGCCTGATCCGCCAGCGGTTGTTCACCGAAGGCCAGCAGGTCAAGGCAGGGCAGCTGCTGTACCAGGTCGACCCGGCACCGTACCAGGCGGCCTTCGATACTGCCCGCGGGCAGCTGGCGCAGGCCGAGGCCGCCGTGTTGTCGGCACAGCCGAAGGCCGAGCGCACCCGCGCGCTGGTGAGCATGGATGCAGCCAGCAAGCAGGACGCCGACGATGCCACCTCGGCGTTGAAGCAGGCGCAGGCCAACGTGATTGCCGCGCGCGCTGCATTGCAGGCTGCCCGCATCAACCTCGACTACACCCGGGTGACCGCCCCCATCGACGGCCGCATCGGCACCTCCAGCGTCACCGCCGGCGCGCTGGTCGCGGCCGGCCAGGATACGGCACTGACCACCATCCAGCGGCTGGACCCGGTGTACCTGGATGTCACCCAGTCCAGCACGCAGATGCTGGCGCTGCGCAAGCAGCTCGATGCGGGCCTGGTGAAGGACATCGATGGCAAGGCACAGGTAAAGGTGCTGCTGGAGGACGGCAGCACCTACGCGCATGAAGGCACGTTGGAGTTCGTCGGCAGCGCAGTGGATCCGGGCACCGGCAACGTGAAGCTGCGCGCGGTCATTCCGAACCCGGACGGCCTGCTGTTGCCGGGCATGTACCTGAAGGCGGTGCTGCCGATGGCCACCGACGCGCGTGCCCTGCTGGTGCCGCAGAAGGCGGTGGTGCGCAACGAGCGCGGCGAACCGCTGCTGCGCCTGCTCGACGCCAAGGATCATGTGGTCGAGCGCCGCGTCAGCACCGGCCAGGTGGTCGGTAACCAGTGGCAGATCACCAGCGGCCTCAAGGCTGGCGAACGGGTGATCGTCAGCAACGGCAGCGCGGTATCGCTCGGCCAGCAGGTGAAAGCGGTGGCGGCCACGACGGCGCAGTTGGCGGCGATGCCGGCGGTCGATCCGAACGGCAACACCGACGAAAAGTCGCACTGAGGCCTGGCCCACATGGTTCGTTTCTTCATCGACCGGCCGATCTTCGCCTGGGTGATCGCCATCGCGGTCAGCCTGCTCGGCCTGCTCGCGATCCTGATCCTGCCGGTGGACCGCTACCCGCAGATCGCCCCGCCCACCATCACCATCCGCGCCACCTACACCGGCGCCTCGTCGCAGACCGTGGAAAACGCGGTCACCCAGGTCATCGAGCAGTCCCAGCAAAGCCTCGATCACCTGATGTACATGACCTCGACCAGTGCCTCCGACGGCTCGGCGCAGGTCAACCTGGTGTTCGCCACCGGTACCAATCCGGATACCGCGCAGGTGCAGGTGCAGAACCAGCTGCAGGCCGCCATGGCCACGCTGCCGCAGGCGGTGCAGCAGAACGGCCTGACCATCACCAAGTCCAGTGGTTCGATCTTCGAGGTGCTGTCGTTCACCAGCGAAGACGGCAGCATGGACAACTTCGATGTCGCCAACTTCATGGAAGCGCGCATCGATGACCAGATCAGCCGCGTCAGCGGTGTCGGCAACATCCAGCCGATCGGCCAGGAATACGCCATGCGCATCTGGCTGGATCCGGAGAAGATGCGCCAGTACGCGCTGATGCCCTCGGACATCGAGACCGCACTGCAGGCACAGAACACCGATGTCTCCGCCGGTGAGCTGGGTGGCCAGCCGGCGCTGAAGGGCCAGCAGCTCGACGCCACGGTAACCGCGCGCAGCCGCCTGCACACGCCCGAGCAGTTCGCGCAGGTGGTGCTCAAGGCCGATGCCAACGGCAGCGTGGTGCGTCTGGGCGACGTGGCGAAGATCGGCCTCGGGCCGGAAAGCTACGACAGCATCAGCACCTTCAATGGCAAGCCGTCGGCGTCGCTGGGCATTGAACTCAATGCCGGTGCCAACGCGATCGCCGTCTCCAAGGCCATCGATGCACGGCTTCAGCAGCTGCAGAAGTACTGGCCGCATGGCTACACCGCCCACGTGGCCTTCACCACTACGCCGTTCGTGACCATTTCGCTGAAGGAAGTGGTGATCACCCTGATCGAAGCGATCATCCTGGTGGTGCTGGTGATGTACCTGTTCCTGCAGAACTGGCGCGCCACGCTGATCCCGACCATCGCGGTGCCGGTGGTGCTGCTGGGCACGTTCGGCGTGCTGGCTGCATTCGGGTATTCGATCAACACCCTGACCATGTTCGCACTGGTGCTGGCCATCGGCCTGCTGGTGGACGATGCCATCGTGGTGGTGGAGAACGTAGAGCGGGTGATGACCTTCGAAGGGCTGGCGCCGAAGCCGGCCACGCTGAAGGCGATGGGCCAGATCACCGGCGCGCTGGTCGGCATCGTGCTGGTGCTGACCGCGGTGTTCCTGCCGATGGCGTTCTTCAGCGGTGTAACCGGGGTGATCTATCGCCAGTTCTCGGTGACGATCGCCGCCGCGATGATCCTGTCGGTGCTGGTGGCGATGACCATCACCCCGGCACTGTGTGGCAGCATCCTGCACCAGATTCCCAAGGGCGGCCATCCGCATGGCGACCACGGTGGCGAGCCGAGCCTGCTGGGCAAGTTCTTCATCTGGTTCAACCACCGCTTCGAGCGCACCTCCAACGGCCTGCGTCACCGCGTGGATCGTTTCCTCGGCCGGCGCACGCTGGGCGTACTGTTCTACCTGGTGCTGAGCGTGGCCACCGGCCTGTTGCTGTGGCACCTGCCGGGCGCGTTCCTGCCCGATGAAGACCAGGGCATGCTCAACGCGCTGGTGAAGCTGCCGGCCGGTTCCACGCTGGAGCAGACGCGGGCGGTGATGGATCGTCTGAGTGCCGTCGCGGTGAAGGACGACGGCGTGCTCTCGATCCAGGCCACCGCCGGTTTCAGTGTTACCGGCAGCGGCCAGAACGTCGGCCAGGCCTTCATCCGCCTGAAGGACTGGGATGACCGCAAGGACGACGCCGATACCATCGCCGCACGCTTGACGCGGGCGATGGCCAGCGTGCCCGATGCGCAGGTGTTCATCACCTCGCCACCGGCCATCCTCGGCCTCGGCGATGCGGGTGGCTTCACCCTGGAACTGCAGGACGAAGGCGGTGCCGGCCATGCCGCCGCCGTGGCCGCGCGCACCACGCTGCTGAAAGAAGCCGCCAAGGACCCGAAGCTGGTCAACGTGCGCTACGCCAGCCTGGAAGACGCGCCGGTATACGCGGTGAAGGTGGACGACGCCAAGGCGCAGGCGATGGGCGTGAACCCGCAGGACGTCAATGACACCTTGAACGCGGCGTTGGGCGGCGACTTCGTCAACAACTTCATCTACAAGGGCCGCATCAAGAAGGTGTTCATCCAGGGCACCGCCGAAGCACGCATGCAGCCGCAGGACATCGAGCGCTGGAGCGTGCGCAACCAGGCCGGGCAGATGGTGCCGCTGTCGTCGCTGATCAGCACGCATTGGACCAGTGCGCCGGCCGCACTGCAGCGCTACAACGGCATCTCGGCGATGGAAATCACCGGCCAGCCGGCACCGGGCGTCAGCTCCGGCGAGGCGATGGCCGAGATCGCGCGCCTGGCCGACACGCTGCCGGAAGGCTTCAGTCACGCCTGGTCGGACATGGCCTACCAGGAACAGCTGTCGGGCAACCAGGCGCCGATGCTGTACGCCATCTCGCTGCTGTTCGTGTTCCTGTGCCTGGCCGCGCTGTATGAAAGCTGGGCGGTGCCGTTCGCGGTGATGCTGGCGGTGCCGGTGGGCGTGTTCGGCGCCGTGCTGATGATGAACCTGCGTGGCCTCAACAACGACGTGTACTTCCAGGTCGGCCTGCTGACCACGATTGGTCTGGCAGCGAAGAACGGCATCCTGATCGTCGAGTTCGCGCGCATCCTCGAACAGCAGGGCAGGAGTACCCGCGACGCAATCCTGCAGGCGGTCTACCTGCGGCTGCGGCCGATCGTGATGACTTCGCTGGCGTTCCTGATGGGCGTGTTGCCGCTGGTATTTGCCACCGGCGCCGGTTCGGCTGCGCGCCGTTCGCTGGGCACGGGCGTGGCCGGCGGTACGGTGGCCTCGATGGTGCTGGGCATGTTCTTCGTGCCCTTGTTCTACCTGCTGGTGCGCCGCCTGTTCCCGGGCCGCGCGCCGGCCGACGCCACTGCCCCGGAGGCAAGCCCATGAAGCCGATGCTGCTGCGCGCCCTGGCGGCCGCAACGATGACCGCCGTGCTGGGCGGCTGCGTGAGCATGGCCCCGCACTACCAGCGGCCCGAGGCGCCGGTGCCGGCACAGTTCGGCAATGCCGGCACCGGCGAGGCCGAGCCGGCACTGGCGATGCCGGCCTGGCGCGAAGTGTTCCTGGAACCGCGCCTGCAGCAGGTCATCGCGCTGGCGCTGCAGAACAACCGCGACCTGCGCGTGGCGGTGCTGCAGGTGGAGAAGGAGCGCGCGCAGTACCGCATCCAGCGCGCGGCACTGCTGCCGTCGGTGGATGCCAGCGGCAGTGTCACCCGTTCGCGGGTGAGCGATGCCAACAGCGAGACCGGCGTCACCCAGCTGACCGAATCCGATGCCGTGCAGGTGGGTATCAGCAGCTGGGAGCTGGACCTGTTCGGGCGTATCCGCAGCCTGAAGAACGAGGCGCTGCAGAACTGGCTGGCCAGCGCCGAGAACCAGCGCGCCGCGCGCACCAGCCTGGTGGCTGAAGTGGCGACGGCCTGGCTGGCGCTGGCGGCCGACGAGCAGTCGCTGGCATTCACGCAACAAACGCTGGACAGCCAGCAGCAGACCCTTCAGCGCACCGAGGCCCGCCATGCACAGGGGCTGGCCTCGGGCCTGGACCTGTCGCAGGTGCAGACCAGCGTGGAAGCCGCGCGCGGGGCGCTGGCGAAGCTGCAGACCCAGCAGGCGCAGGATCGCGATGCATTGCAGCTGTTGGTGGGGGCACCGCTGGATCCGGCCCTGCTGCCAACCGCGCAGGCGCTGGATGGCAGCGTCGCATTGGCGCCGCTGCCCGCCAACCTGCCGTCCAGCGTGTTGCTGCAGCGCCCGGACGTGCTGTCCGCCGAGCATGCATTGCAGGCAGCCAACGCCGATATCGGTGCCGCGCGCGCCGCATTCTTTCCGACGCTGGCGTTGACCGCCAACTACGGCCACAGTTCCACCGCGTTGTCGACGCTGTTCTCGGCCGGCACCCGTGGCTGGTCGTTCGCGCCCAGCATCACCGCGCCGATCTTCCATGCCGGTGCACTGAAGGCCTCGCTGGATGCCTCGAAGATCGGCAAGGACATCGGCATCGCGCAGTACGAGAAGGCGATCCAGCAGGCCTTCAGTGAGGTGGCCGATGCGCTGGCCACGCGCGATCACCTGACCGCGCAGCTGGACGCGCAACGCGCGTTGGTGGCTGACAGCCAGCGCAGCTACACCTTGGCCGATGCGCGCTACCGCACCGGACTGGATGGCTACCTGCAGTCGTTGGATGCGCAGCGCAGCCTGTATGCCGCGCAGCAGGACCTGATCGCCCTGCAGCAGCAGGAAGCGGGCAACCGGGTGACGTTGTTCAAGGTGCTGGGCGGAGGCGCGGACGCGCGGTAACGCGCCCGCCAATGTGGGTGTGTCTTCCGCTCCGGTAGGTGCCGACCTTGGTCGGCACGAATGCATGCAGCATCGCGATCTGATGATTCGTGCCGACCCAGGTCGGCACCCACCAGAAGCAGGTGAGACCGCGTTACGCCACGCGTCCGCGCCGCGCCCGCTCCAGGTGCACCAGCAGCAGCGAGATCGCCGCCGGGGTCATGCCCAGGATACGCTGCGCCTGGCCGATGGTCTGCGGGCGCACACGTTCCAGTTTCTGCAGTGCCTCAGCCGACAGCCCGCGCACGGTCGCATAGTCGAACGCCTCGGCGATCGGCGTGGCCTCATGCCGCTGCTGCCGCTCGATTTCCTCGCGCTGGCGATCCAGGTAGCCGGCGTACTTCACCCCGATCTCCACCTGTTCGGCCACTTTGGCGTCGGCCACGGCCGGGCCCAGCGACGGCACCTGCATCAGCTGCGCGTAATCCAGCTCGGGGCGCTTGATCAGGTCCAGCACATTGGTTTCGCGGCTGACCGCCACGCCCAGCGTTTCCTGCACTTCGCGGCCCAGCGCATTGGCCGGGGTCGCCCACAGTGCGCCCAGGCGCGCGCGCTCGGCGGCGACGGCGGCCTGCTTGGTCTCGAACGCGCTCCAGCGATGGTCATCCACCAGGCCCATTTCGCGGCCGGCGGGGGTCAGGCGCTGGTCGGCATTGTCCTCGCGCAGCTGCAGGCGGTATTCGGCGCGGCTGGTGAACATGCGGTAGGGCTCGTTGGTGCCGTGGGTGATCAGGTCATCCACCAGCACGCCCAGGTACGCCTCGTCGCGGCGCGGGCACCAGCCATCCAGTCCACGTACCTGGCGTGCGGCGTTGAGGCCGGCCAGCAGGCCCTGCGCGGCCGCTTCTTCATAGCCGGTGGTGCCGTTGATCTGGCCGGCGAAGAACAGGCCGTTGATCAGCTTGGTTTCCAGGGAGGCCTTCAGCCCGCGCGGATCGAAGAAGTCGTACTCGATCGCGTAGCCGGGGCGGGTGATGTGCGCGTTCTCGAAACCACGGATGCTGCGCACCATCTCCAGCTGCACGTCGAAGGGCAGCGAGGTGGAGATGCCGTTGGGATAGATCTCGACGATGCCCAGGCCTTCGGGTTCGACGAAGATCTGGTGGCTGGCCTTCTCGGCGAAGCGCACCACCTTGTCCTCGATGGACGGGCAGTAGCGCGGGCCGATGCCTTCGATCTGGCCGCTGTACAGCGGCGAGCGATGCAGCGCGTCGCGGATGATCTGGTGGGTCTGTTCGGTGGTGTGGGTGATCCAGCAGCTGACCTGCTGCGGATGCTCGTCCACCGAGCCGAGGAAGGACATCACCGGGCGCGGCGAATCACCGGGCTGCTCATCCATCACGCCGTAGTCCAGCGAGCGGCCGTCGATGCGCGGCGGCGTGCCGGTCTTCAGGCGGTCCACCTGGAACGGGCGCTCGCGCAGGCGCGCGGCCAGCGTGGTGGCCGGCGGGTCGCCCATGCGGCCGGCGGCGTACTGGGTCGGGCCCACATGGATCTTGCCGGCGAGGAAGGTACCGGCCGTCAGCACCACGGCCCCGGCGTCGAAACGCAGGCCGGTCTGGGTGATGACCCCTCGCACGGCGTCGCCTTCGATGACCAGGTCATCGACCGCAGCCTGGAACACGGTCAGGTTGTCCTGCCCTTCGACGATGGCGCGGATCGCCATGCGGTACAGGTTGCGATCGGCCTGGCAACGGGTGGCACGCACGGCCGGGCCCTTGGAGGCGTTCAACGTGCGCCACTGGATGCCGGCGCGGTCGGCGGCATGCGCCATCGCACCGCCCAGGGCGTCGATTTCCTTGACCAGGTGGCCCTTGCCGATGCCGCCGATGGCCGGGTTGCAGCTCATCGCGCCCACCGTTTCGATGTTGTGGGTCAGCAGCAGGGTGCGCACGCCGGTGCGGGCCGCGGCCAGCGCGGCTTCGGTGCCAGCGTGGCCACCGCCGATGACGATGACGTCGTAACGATGGAAGGACGGATTCATGGGGGCTGTTCAGCTGGGGGCGGGCGCGGCCGGGGGGCGGCGCCGGGGTGGCGATTTTAGCGCCATTCGGGGCCGGGACGTCGGTACCGGCCGGCCGGCGCCGAAATCAGCCCTAAAGTTGGCAGGATTTTTGCAGATAACCCAATAGCACCCACCGTGGCTGGCGCCGCAGGCGCCCGTGACCGGAATTGGAACAGGGGCCGGTACAGGCGCACGATGGGGGAGCAGAGGGCCGGCAGTCGGGGGACTGTCCGGCCCTGTTTTTTTGGGGTGCCGGGAAAGGCCCCGTCCACGCATGGCGTGGATCTACTGACGCTGGGGCTCTCGCCGGTTGGCGGCCCGGCAAAACAAACGGCCCCGCATTGCGGGGCCGTCTGCCTTCAGAGGTGCCGACATCCGACAGGGCCGGAACAGGGGGGATCCAGATGTTCCTGTCGGATATCGACGTAGAGCTTTTTGCGGCGGCCCGTGTCGTTTTTGTCACTTTGTGACGCGGGCCGTCACTGTCCGCGTAGATTGCGGCTTGGACCGTGTGAAATGCAAGACGGTTCAGCGCTCAACTGTGCGCTGCGTCGCACGATCCATGTTGCGCCAGGGGGAACCGTTCATCCTCGGCGCACTCGGTGCCGGTGCCGGACGGGCCTGGGGCGCCGGCGGCTGTGCGTTCGACTGCGGCGGGCGGCGCATCGAGTCCATGTTCCGCCACGGCGAACCACCGTTGTACGACGGTCGCGACGGCGGCGGCGGACGGTGCTCGCCACCATTGCCCGGGCGCGGCGGCGGGCGATGGTTGTGCGGCGGGCGGTAGATCGGGCGCGAGTAATACGGATTGCCGTAGCCGCCGTAGTAGCCGCCATAGCCACCGTAGTAGGGGCCGTAGTTGTAGGGATAGCCGGCCGGGTAGCGGTACTCCACCGACGGCGCACCGTGGTAGTAGCTGCCGCTGCGGCCGCCGCCGACATAGTCGTAGGTGGTGCAGCCGGTCAGGGCCAGCAGCAGGCCACCGGCAAGCATCAGGCGCATTTTCATGGTGGGTCCCCCCAGAGGACGGGTGTGCAGTCAGCTTCGGGCGCCAGCGTTGAATCGGCCCTTAATTCCGCCGGCCAGGATGAATGGAGGCGTAGGGCTGCATGCTGGCATGACCTGTGTCCGGTCGCCAGCGCGAAGCCATACGTTAATCTTGCGTCATGAGCGATTCACTGTTGCCCCGCGCCGATGACGTCCTGCTTGCTGCGGCGAGGATCGCCCCGCACGCCAGCGTGACGCCGGTGCTGCGCTCGCGCACGCTCGATGCGCTGGCCGGCGCACAGCTGGCGTTCAAGGCCGAGCACCTGCAGCGCGGTGGCGCATTCAAGTTCCGTGGTGCCTGCAACGCGGTGTGGTCGCTTGATGCTGATCGTGCCATCGCTGGCGTGGTGACCCATTCCTCCGGTAACCACGGTGCCGCGCTGGCGCTGGCCGCGCGCACGCGTGGCATTCCCTGTCATGTGGTGGTGCCGGAAGGCGCGGTGGCAGCGAAGCTGGCGAACATCGCCCGCCACGGCGCCACGCTCTGGCGCTGTCCGCCGACCATCGCCGACCGCGAGGCCACCTGTGCCAGGGTGCAGGGCGATACCGGCGCGACCCTGGTCCATCCGTATACGGACCCGGCGGTGATGGCCGGGCAGGGCACTGCGGCCCTGGAACTGCTGCACAGCGACGGCCCGTTCGATGTGCTGGTGGTGCCGGTGGGCGGCGGTGGCCTGGCCAGCGGTACCGCGCTGGCGCTGCAGCACGCCAGCCCGCAGACCCGCCTGGTGCTGGCCGAGCCAGCCGGAGCCGACGATACCGCGCGCTCGCTGGCCGCTGGCGAGCGGCAGGGCGCGTTCACCCCGGACACGATCTGCGATGGACTGCGTACCCTGATCGGCGCGCCGAATTTCGAACTGCTGCGCGCGGCCGGTGCCGAGGTAATCGTGGTCGATGACACTGCGACCATGGCCGCAATGCGCCTGCTGTGGGAGGTGCTCAAGCAGGTGGTCGAGCCATCCTCGGCCACCGTACTGGCCGCGGTGCTGGCACAGCCGCAACGTTTTGCCGGCCTGCGCGTGGGCCTGGTGCTGTCCGGCGGCAACGTCGACCTGCCCGCGTTGCGCTGGGGGGCGCCATGAGCCGCGACCGGCATCGGCCTCGCACCGGCGTGCTGGGCTGGCTGTGGCGGCTGTTTGTCCTGCTGGTGATCTGGCTGCTGGGTGTGACTGCCTGGATCGTCTGGGTCGGCGAGCGCGACCAGGCCGCCAAGGCCGACGCCATCATCGTGCTGGGTGCGGCCGCCTATGACGCCAAGCCGTCACCGGTGTTCGAAGAACGCATCCGCCACGGGCTGGATCTGTATGAAGCACGCTATGCGCCGCTGCTGATCTTCACCGGTGGCTATGGCGGCACCGGTGCGCGCTTCTCCGAGTCGCAGGTGGCGCGGCGTTACGCGCTGAAGCATGGCGTGCCGGACGATGCGATCCTGATCGAAACCGCTTCGCGCAATACCGTGCAGAACCTGGTTGAAGCCAAGCGGCTGATGGACCAGCGCGGCCTGCACCGGGTGATCGTCGTCAGCGATCCGCTGCACATGGCGCGCGCGCTGCGCCTGAGCAAGGCGCTCGGCATCGATGCGCTGGCCTCGTCCACGCCCAGCACGCGCTTCCGCAGCTTCCACACCAGCTGGCGCTTCCTGGTGCAGGAAATCTATTTCTTCCACCGCGACCTGGTGCGCCCGCCGTTGAGTTCGCCGGCCAATACCTGAGGGCGGAAGCCTGCGTTGCGCACGGCCTCGCACTGGGTAGTGCCGGCCGCTGGCCGGCAGATGCCCCCCATGGAATCGTGAGGTTGCCGGCCAGCGGCCGGCACTACCAGACGATCAGGTCTGCTTGCGGCGGATTGGAATCGCCGACACCGCTCGGAATTGGCAGGTGCCAACCTTGGTTGGCACCATCTGTCAGATCGCGATGCTGCCGGCCAGCGGCCGGCACTACCGGACGATCAGGTCTGTTTGCGGCGGATTGGAATCGCCGACACCGCCCGAATTTGGTGGGTGCCGACCTTGGTCGGTACAACCTGTCAGATCGCGATGCTGCCTGCACTGTGCCGACCAAGGTCGGCACCCACCAGAGCGATTCGCGTATGGCGTCGCATTTGGTAGTGCTGGCCGCTGGCCGGCAGATGCCCATCATGGAATCGTGAGGTTGCCGGCCAGCGGCCGGCACTACCAGACGATCAGGTCTGCTTGCGGCGGATTGGAATGGCCGACACCGCTCGGAATTGGCAGGTGCCAACCTTGGTTGGCACCATCTGTCAGATCGCGATGCTGCCGGCACTGTGCCGACCAAGGTCGGCACCCACCAGAGCGATTCGCGTATGGCGTGGCATTTGGTAGTGCCGGCCGCTGGCCGGCAGATGGCCACCATGGAATCGTGAGGTTGCCGGCCAGCG
>NZ_JCAFSV010000019.1:0-69305 GCF_059369595.1 Stenotrophomonas sp. YJH_SMC_25
GCGACGCTGAAAACGGGCTGGTCCCTGCCTAAGGCCAGCCAGGGCGCAAGACCAAAGGCTGCCGGCCAGCGGCCGGCACTACCGTGCCCGTCTCATGGAGGGGCCAAGTCCCTCCATCAACACAGTTGCTACAGGGACGTACTTGCGGCGTCCCCTGCGCAGCCCACCCGCCCGGCCCTCTCACGATGCCAGTCGACTAACAGTCGACTCTACCGTCTGCCACGAGGGGCTCAGCCGTTGGCCTTCGCCTTCGCCTCGCGCGCGGCCTGCTGCTCGACCAGGGTCAGCGCCACATTGTCACGCAGGTACGCCGGCTCGACCTTCTCCGGTGCAATGGCTTCGCCGCGAGCGAACGCCGGCAGCGCCAGTGCCAATACATCCGACGCCCGCGGCAGCGCCGTCGCATCAAAGCCGCGCAGGCCGGTGCCCAGCTGGGTCACCAGTGCCCCCTCGGCTGCACCGAAACCGGTGCCGACACCGTAGGCCGACATCCCTTCCGGCAGCGCGACCGCAGCGGGTGCGCACACGCGCTCGGCATCACGTGCCACCGGCAGGCCGTCTACACGTTCGAAGCGCGCGACGTACAGCTCGCCCATCCGTGCATCGATCGCCGACAGGATCTGCGTTTCGTCCGCCGGTGCCCGCAGCGCCAGCACCTGCAGTGTCGAGACCGGCAGCAACGGCCGATCCAATGCCAGCGCAATGCCTTGCGCGATGGCGATCGCCAGGCGAACGCCGGTGAACGCACCCGGGCCGCGGCTGAGCGCGATACCGTCCAGCTGGCGGCGGCTGATGCCGGCTTCGGCCAGCAGCGCCTCCGCCCACGGCAGGCTCAGTTCGGCATGCCGGCGCGGGGCGATCTCGAAGCGTTCCAGCACCTGCCCATCGACATGCAGGGCAACGGAACAGGCTTCGGTGGCGGTTTCAAAGGCGAGCAGTTTCATCGGATCGGGTCAGAACAGGGGGAACGTGGCACCGGGCGCCGGCTCGGGGCCGGTCGCAACGGCGGCCGGGGCAGCCGCATCATCGGCCACGGGCGCCCATTGTGGCGTAAAGAAGGCCTGCACATCGGCCAGGCTGCGGGTACGGCGGAATGGCGGCAGTGAATCGAGGAAGACCCGGCCATAGCCACGGTTGAGCAGGCGCGGGTCGCACAATACCAACACACCACGGTCGCTCTCACTGCGGATCAGGCGACCGACGCCCTGTTTCAGCGCAATCACCGCCTGCGGCAGCTGCTCATCGCGGAACGGATTGCCACCCTGGCTGCGGATCGCCTCCAGCCGTGCCTCGTACACCGGATCGTCCGGTGCCGCGAACGGCAGCTTGTCGATCATCACCACGCTCAGCGCCTCGCCCACCACGTCCACGCCCTCGCGGAAACTGGCCGAGCCCAGCAGCACGCCATTGCCCGATTCGCGGAAGCGCTGCAGCAGCGTCGCGCGCGGCGCCTCGCCCTGCACGAACAACGGCCATGGCCCATCACGCAGTGCCTCGGCGGCCTCGCGCAATGCACGGTGCGAGGCAAACAACAGGAATGCCCTACCCTGCGACGCCTGCAACACGGGCCGCAGGGTCTGGATCAACGCAGTACCGAAGCCCCGCGCAGCCGGATCAGGCAGGCCTTCGGGCAGGTAGCACAGCGCCTGCTCCGGCCAATTGAACGGGCTTGGCTGGACCAGCGTATGCGGGTCGTCCAGGCCCAGGCGGGTGGCGATGTGGTCGAAGCCACCGCCCACGGTCAGCGTCGCCGAGGTGAAGATCCATGCCGCGCGACTGCGTTCGCGATGCTCACGCAACGGGCCGGACACATCCATCGGCGTGCGCTGGCAGCGAAAACCACGTGGCGTGAGCTCGTACCAGAGCACATCAGCGGCAGTGGCGGTTTCCGCCGGGTCGGTATCGAAATCGAGGGCAGGTTCGTCATCGCCCAGCCAGCGGCTGAGCCGCGAGACCGCCTCGCGCGCCCGCGCATGGCAGGCATCCAGGCCCGCCGCGGCTTCGCGCAGCGGCTGCAGTGCCTGCTCCAGCGTCACCAACCCCGCCATCACCGTATCGAATCCATCGCGCACCTGCGGCATCGCCAGTGCGCGCCATTGCGTGCCACGCGGCGGCAGTCCCTCCATCGCCGAACGCAGGGCCAGCAGCGCCTGCTGCAACTGGTCGACCGGTTCCTGCAGCGCCGACTGCGCGCCGCCGACGCCACGCGCTTCGGCCAGGCAGTCGCGGCCCAGTTCCTGCCACGGGCGCATGCCGAAACCTTCGCCGAAGAACTGCGCGGCCAATTCGGGCAGCTGGTGTGCCTCGTCGATGACGAAGGCCTGCGCCCCCGGCAGCAGTTCACCGAAGCCATCCTGCTTCAGGGCCAGATCGGCCAGCAGCAGGTGATGGTTGACCACCACCACATCGGCCGCCTGCGCACGCTGCCGCGCGCGCACCACGAAGCAGTCATCCCAGAACGGGCAGTCGGTACCCAGGCAGTTGTCGACCGTGGAAGTGACCATCGGCAGCAGCGGCGAATCATCGGCCAGGCCTTCCAGTTCGGCGATGTCACCGAACTCCGAACGACCGGACCAGGCCAGGATGCGCTGGAACTGCGCCGCCTGTTCGGGGCTGGAAAAACGCGGCTCGCCGCGTGCCTGCTGCAGGCGATAGCGGCACAGGTAGTTCGCGCGCCCCTTCAGCAGCGCACTGCGCAGGCCGACACCCAGTGCCTGACGCACCCGTGGCAGATCGCGGTGGTAGAGCTGGTCCTGCAGCGCGCGGGTTCCGGTGGAAATGATGGTACGCAGCCCGGACAGCAGCACCGGCACCAGATAGGCAAAGGTCTTGCCAGTGCCGGTACCGGCCTCGGCCAGCAGCAGGTCACGCTGCTGCAGCGCATCGGCGATGGCTTCGGTCAGGTGCAGCTGTGCCGGACGCGGGACGAAGGCATCCAGGTGCGAGGCGAGCGCGCCGCCGTCGCTGAGGGCTTCGCGGCTGGCATGGACAAGGTCGGACATCAGAGGGAAAGGATACCCGGCCGGGCGCTGCCCGGCACCCGTTTCAAGCCGGAGCACCAGCAACAGCAACAGCGGTGTTCATGGCTCTGGGTTGTACTGGGGACTGGCGGGGGACTGTGGGTTTGCGGGGACGCCGTAAACCCGTCCCTGGGGGCTTGGCCGCGGCATCCATGCCGCGGACACCCCGCAAACCCACAGTCCCCCGCCTTCGACAGTTTCCCGGTGACGGAGGGGACAGACTTCGCAAAGCCGAGCCTGCTCGACTGGCAGCTCAGAAGCGATGGGAGTAACGGGGAAAGAAGAAAAGAAATGGCAGCGAGCGCGCGCAGCGCGCGACCCGCTTTTGATTTTGATTTTGTTCTTGCCTGCGGCCCGCGCGATGTATGGCGGACCGGGTGGGTGGGGCGTGCAGGACCGTTGGCGCCATGGATGGCGCCATCGAGCCCCCAGGGATGGGTTTACGGCGTGTCCTGCACGCCCCACCCACACGGCCCATCACGACCATCCATCAGTGCGAGCGCTTGCCGCAGAGGGGGCAGCGCCCGATGGAGTGGAATACCTCAGTACCGCTTGATCCCCGGCACCGTGCAGCCCTCAATCTGCGCATGCGCCGACACCGCATTCTCCTTCTCGCCCCGCGCCAGGCGCGACTGCTCGATCGTCGCCCAATGCCGGCGGCACAGCGGCCCTGTCTTCGAGCCCAGGTCGACCGCCTTGCGCGCGAACGCCTCCGCCTGTGCCCACTGCCCCTGCAGCAGCGCCAGCTCGGCGCGCTCCTGCAGCACCGCCGGGTCACCAGCGACGATCTCCAGCGCATGGTCCAGGCTGCTGGCGGCGCCGGCCAGATCGTTGGCCAAGCGTTGTGCCTGCGCGGTCACCCGCAGATCTTCCACCTGCGAGTCACGCAACGGCTGCACCGACAACTCCTTGTCATCCGGGCCAGCGGCTGCGTCAACTGCGGCCAGGCGCTGCGCCGGCGTGGTGGTATCGACCGGCTTGACCACCGGCGGTGCACTGCTCACGCAAGCGGCCAGGGCCAGGCTGAGGCCGGTCAGGGCCAGGGGCTGCAGCAGGGATCGCATGTTCATCGGCATCATCGGCTCGGGGGAGGAGTGGCGGCGGCGGGTGTCGCAGCAGGTTCGGCAGGCGCTTCCGGCTTGCGGTCCAGGCCGAACCAGCTGCGCCAGCCGCCACCCTCGCCTTCGGCCTCGCCCTGCCCGTCCGGCGACACCGCCGGTGCACAGGGCGCATAGGCCGGCGCATAGCCGACCACGAACGGGAAGCGGCGCGCTCCCGGGCAGCCCTCATCAGTCGTGTTGAGGCCGGTGGCGGCCACCGACTGCCAGTCCAGGCCCTTGTTGCTGACCCGCAGCGGCGCACTGGGAAGACGCTGGAAGATGCCCGACCAGACCCGCATCGCGCCGGTGGCACCGTACAGGCCAGCCTGCTCGTTCTGGTCGTTGCCGATCCAGATCACCGCCAGGTGATCCCCGGTGTAACCGGCATACCAGCTGTCACGACCATCGTTGGTGGTACCGGTCTTGCCGGCCGGCTGCAGGCGGCTGAGGCCATCGGCGTTGAGCCGCTGCGCGGTGCCGCTGGCAACCACCTGCTGCAGGCCGACACTGATCAGGTTGGCGGCAATCGAATCGCCTTCCTGGGCCGGTGCCGGGGTCTTGTCGTAACGCTTGAGCAGCTTGCCCTGCGGATCGAGTACGCCACGCACCGCATGCAATGGCTGGATTTCGCCACCGGACGCGAGGAACTGGTACAGCTGTGCCATCGCGTATGGGCTCTGGTCGGTCGAACCGAGGATCACCGCCGGATTCGCTTCGGCCTTGATGCCGGCCAGCACGTGGATCAGCTGGGTCACACGCTCGGGGCCGACCTGCATGCCCACGCGCACCGTGGCCTGGTTGTAGGAATGCGCCAGCGCGTCGATCAGGCGCACGGTGCCGTGGCTGCGGTTGTCCGCGTTGCCCGGGCTCCAGTTGCGGCCACGGCCGAGCTGCACCGTCACCGGCGAATCGTCGACCCAGCTGGCCAGCGAGTAGCGGTCCGGCTGCGCCAGCGCCAGCAGGTACACGAACGGCTTCAACAGCGAGCCGACAGGACGCTGTGCTTCGATCGCTCGATTGAACCCCACCTCGGACACCTCACGGCTGCCGATCACCGCCAGCACGTCACCGTTGTGCACGTCGGTCAGCACCATGCCGGCCTGCAGTTCGGGACGGCGCTTGCTTTCCAGCGATTTGATGGTGCGGGTCACCGCGCCTTCGGCATAGGCCTGCGCAGACGGCGACATGCCGGTCATCACGCTCAGGCCGGCGCCCTGCAGCGCCGATTCCGGATAGTCATGGCCGAGCTGGCGGCGAACCAGGTCCACATAGGCCGGGAAGCGGTTGGCCGCCACCAGGCCCGGCGTCTTGGGCACGCCCAGCGGCGCCTTCAGCGCACGCTGGTACTCGGCATCGTCGATCAGCGTCGCCTCATGCAGCTTGCCCAGCACGAAATTACGGCGATCCAGCGCGCGTTCCGGGTTGCGCCGCGGATCGTAGTAGGACGGGCCCTTGACCAGGCCGATCAGCAGCGCGATCTGCTCGGTTTCCAGCGATTGCAGGTCACGGCCGAACCAGAACTCGGCGCCGGAAGACATGCCGTGGATGGCCTGGCTGCCGCGCTGCCCCAGGTACACCTGGTTGAGATAGGCCTCGAAGATGGTGCGCTTGTCGTAGCGCGCCTCCATGATCAGCGCGTACAGCACTTCGTTGAATTTGCGGGTGACCGTCTGTTCCTTGCCGATCCCGAGCAGGCCGCTGCGGGCCAGCTGCTGGGTCAGCGTGGACGCCCCCTGGCGACTCTGGCCACCGGAACGGACCGTCACCCACACCGCGCGCGCGATGCCGGACAGATCGATGCCGTGGTGACGGTTGAAGTCCTTGTCCTCCACCGCCTGCAGGCCGGTCACCAGCAGGTCCGGCGCCTCGTCCATGCGGATCAGGCGGCGTTCTTCCTGCTTCTGCCCGTACAGGGTGGCAATACGCGCCGGGTCCAGGCGCGCAGCCTTCAGCGCCTTGCGGTTGTCGGCATCACGCAGCGACGCGACCGCACCGTCTGCCAGCGACAGTTCCAGCCGACGCGGTGCGACGCGGCCATCCACATCGTTGTAGCCACGGCTGGAAATGACAAAGCGCCCGCCGTTCACCGCATAGGTCGCCGGCTCCTTGCCCTGCCCGTCATCGCGGTAGGCGGATGCGGCGAGTTCGGTCTTCAGGGTCGCCGCGTCCATCGCCTTGCCGGGTGTGAGCACCAGCGGCCGCGCATATACCCGGGTCGGGATCTGCCAGCGCAGTTCACCGAAGCGCTGGGTCACCTGTTGGTTCAGGTACAGCGTATAAGGGATCAGGAAGCCCAATCCCAACGCGACCGCAGCCATGCTCCAGGTGATCAGGCGACGCCGCCACAGCGGGCTGTCGTCCTGCTGGTCGTCGTCGAAATCGTCGATGTCGTCGGAATCGTAGCGTCGGGGCACGGGCATGCAGGCAGGTAGGGTCTGGCGAGTCTAACGCAGGCGCCGCGGTGGCTGGCAGGCGATGGCCCGCGGTTTCACTGCAGTTCAAGCAGCGCGCGGCGCCCGCCACCCGGCCCACGCACCCGCAAGCGCTGCCCAGCCCCCTTTCCAGCCGCCCCCCGCCAGGCAGACGTTGGCCAGGCGTGCGATCAACCGCGGCGCATCATGGGCGATCCAGCCTGCCGGCACATCCACGCGGCGATACAGTTGCAGGCGCGACCAGGCCATGCGCCAGGCGAGCGCGTGAAGTCCCTGGAAGCGCTCCGGCGCCACCACCACGCCGCGCTGCCCCAGCAGATCGGCCAGGGCCAGCAGGCGGCCGGCCGTGCGCTGGCGCGCCTGTGAATCGAACAGATCGAGATGGCGCAGGCGTTGCAGGAAACCGCGGCGACTGGCACCGATCTGGTTGTTGCCATGCTGCCGGTAGTCGATGGTCGGTTCGGCCAGCATGTCCAATCCTCCACGCAGCGATGCGTGGACCGCCAGCCATTCGTCGTGGCTCCAGCCCGGCGGGACCGGCAGCGATCCGGCCAGCAGCCCGCGGCGCAGCGCACAGGTGGCACCGGTGATGAAGTTGCGCAGCAGGATCGCGTCGATCGCAAGGCCCGAGCGTTCCAGCTCGACCTCGGCCGGATGGACCACCAGTACCTCCAGCAACCGCTGGCCAAGCGGCGCGCCCTGCGCGTCCACCAGCCATGCATCGCTGTGCAGCAGCAACAGGGCCGGGTCTGCCTGGAAGCGTTGAACATAGCGGCGGACACGCCCCGGATGCCAGACATCATCCTGGTCGCACAAGAACAGGATGTCGGCCTGGCAACGCATCAGTGCATCGGCGAAATTGCGCACATAGCCGAGATTGCGCGCGTGCTGGACGATCTCGACACGGATGCCCAGCGCCTGTGCACGCGGCACGAAGGCCTGCAACAGCTGCAGCGTCTGGTCGCTGGAACCGTCATCGCCGATCATGACTTCGTTCACCGGAAGATCCTGGTCGAGGATGCTGTCCAGCTGCGCCTGCAGGTAGCGCGCACCGTTGTAGGTGCACAGCGCGACGCCAATGCGCTCGGCAGGGGCCGATCGGGATGGCGCGTCAGGCATCGAACGTACTCGCGGAAACAAGGGCCGGGGGATGGTAGCAGAGCCCCTCCCAAGAGGATGGATACGATGGCTGGCTAGCCGTTGCCGGGATACGCAGCGATCCGCTGCACGGCCTGGGCCGCGCTCATCGGTCGCCACGTGTCCGCGTCGGGCTGGAACGGCCGCGGATGTACGTCCAGCAGCGCCTGCAGTGGGCCATTGTCCGCAATCAGATCCTGCTGCAGGCGTGACACCGGACCACGCGCCCGCGGCAGCACCGCGGCCAGGCCCCGCAGTGCCGCGCCCGGCAACGGCAGCGCCAATGTCGGCTGTGCCAGGCTGGCGTGCACGCGGCGGAACATCGCGTGATAGGGCAGGCGCTCGCCACCGCCGATTTCCAGCACCCGTGCCGACGCTGCACCGGTGGCAATGCAGGCCACCACGGCGCGGGCGATATCGTCGGCATGCACCGGTTGGCGCAGGCCTCCCACCAGCGGAATCGGAAACAGGCGCAGACGCAGCGCACGCTGCACGATCGGGGTGATGCTGCGGTCGATGCCGGCCCCATAGATCAGGGTCGGCCGCAGGATCGTCCAGCCCATGCCAAGGCGCTCGGCCTGCGCGATCAGGCCCGCTTCGCCCCGCTGCAGCATCGCCACGACGTCCTGCTCGTCGGCCTGCTCGGAATTCTGCTTGCTCAGCACGCTCATCGAACTGGTGGCGATGACCTGCCGCGCGGGGGCCGCCGTCTGCCGCGACAACCACTGCGCCAATGCTTCAAGGGGGCCGAAGCTGGCAATCGCCTGCCAGTCCGGAGACGGCACGCTGTCCAGCGCAGCCGCCAGGTCCCCGCACAGCCACTGCACGCCGTCCTGTG
This sequence comes from Stenotrophomonas sp. YJH_SMC_25, assembly GCF_059369595.1. Lineage (NCBI taxonomy): Bacteria > Pseudomonadati > Pseudomonadota > Gammaproteobacteria > Lysobacterales > Lysobacteraceae > Stenotrophomonas > Stenotrophomonas sp. YJH_SMC_25. The sequence goes on from NZ_JCAFSV010000019.1 coordinate 8,528, forward strand.
CCGGTTGCGGTTGCCGGCTCACCGCCTGTACCCGTCCATGCGCCTGCACCAGGCGCGGCAGCAGGAACCGGCCGATCTGGCTGGTGGCTCCGGAAACAAGGACGGTCATCGGCACTCCGTGGGGATGTTGCGAGGGGTGGCTACTATAGCGGTCCCTCCGGCAGCGGCGGGCTCAGGGCGACGACACCCCGATGTCGCGCAGGCGCTGCCGCAACTGCTGGTACTCGCTGCTGGAAGTGCCGACGCCAAGCTCGCCCGCCTGCTGGAGCGCACGTTCGGCAAAGGCGACATCTCCGTTGCCCAATCGTTCGCTGCCAATCGCAATCCAACGCTGCGCGAGGCGCTGGCGGGCCGCAGGCAGGCCGCCAGCGGTGGGAGACAACGTCTGCCAGGCCTGCAGGCAGGCACCTGCAGCCTGCACCCGGTTCTGCCGGAGGTTGTCGTCGAAACAACGGCGACTGGCAGGCAGCAGGCGCGCGGCCGCGGCCTTCACCCGTGAATCGCGCGGTGCCAGCGCCTGTGCTTCGCGAAGGGCATCGAATGCGCTGTGCCCCGGCGGGCTGATCCATTGGCCTGCGCGCTCGGCGCGTTCGATCCGGCGCAGGTGATCGCGCAGCTCGCGCTCACGCTGCGCGTTGCTCACTGCGGGCTGCTGCAGTGCCTCCCGGGCCTGCCGTGCACGCTGCAGGCGCTGCACCAGTTGCTGTCGTGCCGCCTGCGAAGCGCCCAGTGCTTCGGCCAGCACGGCATCACGCTGCGCCGCCTCGAACTGGAAATCGTCGGCCTGGATCTGGCTTCGCGCCAGCACCGCCTGCAGCACCTGCTCGCGGCCCCGCTGGGCAGTGGGATCGTCCGGCGCCACCGCCAGCACGGCCAGGAACCCCTTTGCGGCACGTTCCAGCTGCTGTCGCTGAAGTGCGAGCTGTGCCTGCCGCAAGCGCTCGTCGACCGCCCGTGCCAGGGCCTCCTGGCTGGCGGGAAGATCGGCGTGGCCTGCATCGAACAGGCGCGCGCGCTGCAACGTCGCAGCGGCTTCAGCCAGTTCCCCGCGTCCGGCCAGCGCGCGCGCATGCTGCAGCAGATCGCTCAGTGCATCCTCGCGCCCCTCCAGAGCGGGCAGGTTGTCCGGCTGCAGTGCCAGGATGCGCTGGAACAGCGGCAACGCACTGCTGTCGCCATCGTCCAGCCGGCCGGCCGCGAACGCATTGCGGGCCTGGGCCAGCAACGCGCCGATACCGGCGCCGGCGCTACGCCGCGCCTGCAGTTGACGGGCCACGGCGTCGGCGTCGCCCTGCGGCACCTGCAGCTCGCGGGCCAGCGCCAGTGACTGCGCGCTGCCCTCCAGATCGTCGCCCTGCAGCTTGTCGCGGGCCTGCTGCAGTGCTGCCGCGGCGGTTCGTGCAAGGCCCTGGCGCGCCTGCGGCCGATCGCCATCCAGTGCCAGCACCGCCTGGTAGCGCTCCCGCGCACCACTGCCGTCGGCCGCACTCAGCCGGCCGGCGGCGAGCGCGCGATCGCCTTCGACCAGCAGCTGTTCGATCTGCGGCTCGTCCCAGAACCAGTCGGCCAGCGGCTTGCGCAGCAGCACCAGCAGCACGAACACCGCCAGCGCCGCGACCAGCGCCCATCGCCAGACCCGCCGCGCATGACGTGCCTGCAGCCACCACCAGCGGCCTTCGCGGCGGACGCGATCCAGCGCAGGGTGTTCAGCGCCATGCGGGCGATGCGGGGGCTCGCGTTCCATGCGTGCAGGGTAGCCGGGTCGGCGTGAAGCTCAGCCGAGGCGACGCGCCTCGCTCACGCCCGGCAGCGCGTCCAGCTTGCCCAGCAGGTTCGACAACTGGTCGTAGTCGCTGACCTTCAGCCTCAGGCGCAGATGGGCACGGCCACTGTTGCGCACGTTGTCACTGTGGATGTCGAGCACGTAGGCGTCTTCCTGGGCGATCAGGTTGGTGATGTCCTTCAGCAGCCAGCGGCGGTCGACCGCATCGACCACCACGTCCACCTCGTAGCCGCCCCCGGCCTGGCCCCATTCCACCGGCAGGATGCGCTGCGGGCTGGTGGCCGCCAGCCGGGCCAGCGCGGCACAGTCTGCCCGGTGCACGGTGACACCACGGCTACGGGTGAGGTAGCCGACGATCGGTTCGCCGGCCACAGGCTGGCAGCAGCGCGCCAGCTGCACCAGCAGATTGCCCACGCCCTGCACCGTGAACTTGGACTTGCCCAGGTTCTCGCGGCGGGCGGTCGGGCGCGGAAGCGCCGGCGCAGGGGCCGGCTGGCTGGCCGCGCGCTCTGCCTCCAGCAGCGTACGGCTGACCTGGTTCGGGCCGGTGTCGCCCAACGCCACCTGGATGTAGAGGTCGTCAACGCTGTCGGCATGGAACTTCTTCGCCGCCACCGCCAGATCCGAATGCTGCAGCCCCAGACGCTTCAGCTCGCGCTCGAGCAGTTCGCGCCCGGCCTGCACGTTGCGCGCGCGGTCCAGCTTGTGGAACCAGCTGCGCACCTTTTCGCGCGAGCGGTTGCTGGCCAGGAAGCCCAGCGCGGGCATCAGCCAGTCGCGGCGGGGGTCGGCCTCCTTGCCGGTGAGGATCTCGACACGGTCGCCGCTGCGCAGGCGATAGGTCAGCGGCACGATGCGGCCATTGACCTTGGCGCCACGGCAGCGGTGGCCCACCATCGTATGTACCTGGTAGGCGAAATCGAGCGGCGTGGCCCCCTGGGGCAGGTCCAGCACCTCGTCCTTCGGGCTGAGCGCATAGACCCGGTCCTCGGTCAGCTCGGCGTCGAGTGCCCCGGCCAGTTCATTGCCCTGCCCGTCCTGCGCCTGCTCCAGCAGCTGGCGCATCCAGGTGATCTTGCGATCGAACGACTTTTCCGCGCCCTTGCCGCCTTCCTTGTACTTCCAGTGCGCGGCCACGCCCAGCTCGGCCTGGGAATGCATCTCGTGGGTGCGGATCTGCACTTCGATCGTGCGCCCTTCCGGGCCGACCACGGCGGTGTGCAGCGAACGGTAGTCGTTGGCCTTCGGGCGTGCGATGTAATCGTCGAACTCGCTCGGCACCGGGGCCCACAGCGCATGCACCACACCCAGCGCGGCGTAGCAGGCGGCAACGTCGTCGACCATCACCCGCACCGCGCGGATGTCGTACAGCTGGTCGAACGCCAGCCGCTTCTTCTGCATCTTCCGCCAGATGCTGTAGATGTGCTTGGGGCGGCCACTCACTTCGGCATGGATGCCCTGTGCGGCCAGCTCGCGCGACAGCTGCTTCTTCACGTTCTGCACGTAGCGCTCGCGCGCCACGCGGGTTTCGTCCACTTCGCGCGCGATGCGGCGGTAGGTTTCCGGCTCCAGGTGGCGGAACGCCAGGTCCTCCAGCTCCCACTTCAGCTGCCAGATGCCCAACCGGTTGGCCAGCGGCGCGTGGATGTCGCGGGTCAGCTGCGCCAGCGCCCGGCGCTGCTCGTCGTCCAGCTTGTCGGCAGCGCGCATTCTCGCCAGCTGCCGGGCCAGCAGGATCGGCACCACGCGCAGGTCGCGGATGATCGCCAGCAGCAGGCGGCGCAGGCCCTCGCTGTTGCGCCCGGCCTCGCGGCCAGCATGCAGCGCCCAGACCGGATCGGCGGCGTCCTGGCCGTCGAGCAGGCCGATCACCGCCGCCTTGTGGTTGCCCAGCGGCAGCTGGTCCAGGCTGGCGCGCAGGCCGGGCAGGTCGAACAACAGCGCGGCAAGCACCGCGCCTTCGTCGGCCGAGAGCATCGACAGTGCATCGAGGGTATCGCCCAGCACCGACCAGCTGGCGCGCATCTGGTGGTCGCACTCCGGTGCTTCCCAGTGTTCGCGCAGGGCCTGGCGCAGCGGAGCGGGCAGCACCGCGGCGGAGGGACGGTTCAACAAGGCATCCAGGCCGGGGACAGAAGCGCGGTTCACAGCATCGAGCAGGCAAGACAGAGGTTCCTACACTAGCGCCGGCGCCGTTCAGGGACAATCACCGCAGCCACCATCACCCGGCATGAAGACATGCCGCTACACTCGCCGGCAAACCCAGGAGAGTTCCGCCATGCCCTCGATCGCCCCACGTTTCCGTCCACGGCTGCTGGCCTGCGCCGCACTGCTGCTGTCCCTGTCGGCGCCTGCGCTGGCCCAGCGCGTGGTGGACGGTGACCTGCAGCAGCAGATGTCGCCGACCGAATTCAAGGCGGCCGGCCTGGACAAGCTGAGCGCGCAGGAACTGGCCACGCTCAACCGCTGGCTGCAGGGCAAGGTTGAAGCGGCGACGACCCAGGCTGTGGCAGCGGTACGCGAAGAAGCCCGCGAACAGGGCCGCCAGGAAGTGATCGTGAAGAACCGCGGGTTCTTCGATTTCGGCAGCAGCGAGCCGATCACCGGCGTACTGCAGGGCGAGTTCCGTGGCTTCGGCAAGGGCCGCGTCTACGTGCTGGACAACGGCCAGGAATGGGAGCAGACCGACAGCACCAGCGTGGTCGGCGTGCGCAAGCAATCGCCCAAGGTCAGCATCAAGCCCGGCGTGATGGGCGTGTGGTACATGAAGGTGGAAGGCGTGAACAGCCAGCCCAAGGTGCGCCGCTCCAAGTAGTGGATCCACGCCACGCGTGGATGACATCCCACCGTACCCCGCCGGTCATCGTCCGGCGGGGTCGGGTCGGGGGTTACGAGGCCTGGCGCAGTGCCGTCACCCGCTGCGCCAGCTTCTTCGCCGAAATGCCGGTACGTGCCCCCAGCTCCTGCGCGAACAGCGACACCCGCAGCTCTTCCAGGTCCCAGCGCAGCGCCTGCCATTGCGGGCGATCACGCAGGCCCTGCTGCTCGCCCGCCTCCAGCGCTTCCAGGAACGGATGCAGTTCCAGCATGCGCGCCTGGTCACGCGGCGGATCGCGTTTGGCGCGTTCGGTGCGCAGGATCATCGCCTTCAGGTAGCGCGGATACTGCGCCAGCGCGTCGGCCGGCGTATCGCGCAGGAAACCGGGGTGGATCAGCCCGGACAGCTGCGCTTCCATGTCGTCCAGGTTGCCGCGCGCCCAACCCATCAACGGTGCTTCCAGCATCGGCTTCAGTTCCGCCACCAGCGCCAGGATGGTTTCGGCCAGTTTCAGCCGCGACATGGCCTCGCCGAACAGGGCCTTGGCCGCATGCTCACGGCGCTGTTCGAAGGCCGCCGCATCGCGGATGTCTTCCAGGCCCTCCGCCAACACCGCGTTCATCGCCGCATCCACCAGGTCACCACGCAGGCGCTCCTGCGACTCGATCGCCGCATACAACAGGCCGGTCTTGGCGCCCACCGGCAGCTGCTTGCGCGCCTGCTTGACCTTCTCGGCCAGGGCGATCTCCAGCAGCCGGCGCACGCCCAGCGGGTGAGCCTCCTGTGCCTGCTGCCGATCGGCGAAGATGCGCAGCGCCACGCTGTCACCCTCGTCCAGCAATGCCGGATAGGCCGGAACGCCGGCTTCACCGGGCACCTGCAGCGGTATCGGCGTGGCCGGGAACGTGCGCAGGCCATCGGCCGCCATCTCGCGGCCAGCGCGTGCAGCGAAGGCGTCGCCGGCACGACCGCCGAATTTCGCGCGCAGTGCGTCCAGATCACGCGAAGTGGCCAGCACCTTGCCCTGCTCGTCGCGCAGCCGCAGGTTCATGTGCAGATGCGGCTCGATCGAACCGGGCTCGAAATCGAGCGCGGTCACGGTGGCACCGGTTGCACGTGACAGGAAACGCGCCAGTTCGCCGGTGATGGCATCGGCGCTGGGCTGCGGAAACGCCTCGTAGAACGCGCGGCCGAAGTCCGGCGCCGGCACGTAGTTGCGGCGCATTGCCTTGGGCAGGCTGCGGATCAGTGCCGAGGCCTTGTCGGCGACGAAGCCCGGCGCCAGCCAGCCCAGCTGCACCGGGTCCAATGCATTGAGCAGGTGCAGCGGCACGTCCAGGGTCACGCCGTCATCGTCGGCACCCGGCTCGAAGCGGTAGTGCAGCGGCAACCGCGCCTGGCCCAGCGCCAGGTATTTCGGGTAGCGCTCCTGCTCACTGCCCTCGCCGGGCAGCAAGTCTGCGAGCGACCAATGCAGCGCCTTGCGCTGTTCCGGTGCCAGTCCCTTCCACCAGGTATCCAGGCCCGCAGCCGAATGGATCTGCGGCGGCACCCGGTCCAGGTACCAGCGCGCCTGCCAGTCCTCGTCGGCGACGATGCCGGCGCGACGCAGCTTGGCTTCCTCCTCGCGGGCGACCTCCAGCACTTTCTGGTTGTCGGCCACGAAACTGGCGCGGGTGTTGATCTCGCCGGTCACCAATGCCTGGCGCACGAAGATGTCATGTGCCTCGCCCGGCTCGATGCGGCCGTAATGCACCGGCTTCTTCGGCGCCAGCACCAGGCCGAACAGGCTGATCTGCTCGGAGGCCAGCACCTGTCCCTGCGCGCGCGACCAGTGCGGATCGAAGTGCTTGCGCAGCAGCAAGTGCGGCAGCTCGGCAATCACCCAGTCCGGTTCGATCGCGGCCAGGGTCATGCCCCACACCTTCTGCGTATCCAGCAGGTTGGCCACCAGCAGCCACGGCGGCGGCCGCTTGGACAGCGCCGAACCCGGGAACGGCAGGAACCGGCGCTGGCGTGGCGCCTGGAAATCGCCCTTCTCGGTGCGGTGGCCGATCTGCGTCGGCAGGCCCGCCACCAGCGCCCGGTGCAGGGTCTGGTAGGCGGCGGCGCGCACTCGTTCGCTGAAACCGCCGCCAACCGGCGCCTGTTCCTTCTGCGCGCGCACGGCCACCGGCGCCGGTGCGGCCTCGGCCTTGCCTTCGCGGGCCAGGCGCGCGGCGCGGTGCAGCTGGCCCCGGGTGGCTTTCACCGCCGCCGCGTCGTCACGCGCCGGTGCCGGCGCACTGCTGCCGGCCAGCAACGGCGCCATCGACGCCTCGCTGGCCTCTTCCTTCCAGCCCAGTTCCTCGCACAGCAGCCGCAGCTGGCGATGCAGCTCGCGCCACTCGCGCATGCGCAGGAAGCCGAGGAAATGACGTCCGCACCAGTCGCGCAGCTTGGACTGGGTCAGGTCTTCATGGGCCTGCCGGTAGGCATCCCACAGGCGCAGCACGCCAACGAACTCGGAGCGGCCATCGGCAAACTGCGCGTGCGCGCTGTCGGCCGCACCGCGTGCTTCGGGTGGGCGTTCGCGCGGGTCCTGGATGCCCAGGAACGAGGCGATCACCAGCATCGGCCGCAGGCAGCCGGCAGCTTGCGCGGCCACCAGCATGCGCGCAAGCTTCACGTCCACCGGCAGGCGTGCCATCTGCTTGCCGATGGTGGTCATGCGCCGCTCGGCATCGATCGCGCCCAGTTCGGTCAGTTGCTGCCAGCCATCGGCCACCGCACGCTCGTCCGGTGCCTCCAGGAACGGGAATTCCTCGATCCGGCCCAGGCCCAGCTGCAGCATGCGCAGGATCACCCCAGCCAGGCTGGAGCGGCGGATTTCCGGATCGGTGAACTCCGGCCGCGCCTGGAAATCGGATTCGGCGTACAGGCGGTAGCAGATACCTTCGGCGATACGGCCGCAGCGGCCCTTGCGCTGGTTGGCGCTGGCCTGCGAGATCGGCTCGATGTGCAGGCGGTCCAGCTTGTTGCGCGGGCTGTAGCGCTTGACGCGGGCGAAGCCCGGATCGACCACGTAACGGATGCGCGGCACCGTCAGCGAGGTTTCGGCCACGTTGGTGGCCAGCACGATGCGCCGGTTCGGCCCGGGGTTGAACACCCGGTCCTGGTCCTGGTTGGACAGGCGCGCGTACAGCGGCAGCACCTCGGTATTACGGTACTTGCGCCGTTCCAGCGACTGGTGCGCATCGCGGATCTCGCGCTCGCCCGGCAGGAAGATCAGTACGTCGCCGCGCGCATCCAGGCGGGTGATCTCGTCAATGGCCGACACGATGGCGTCGTTGACGGTGCGTTCGCCCTGGTCTTCGCCCTCGCCTTCCAGCGCGCGGTAGCGCACTTCCACCGGATAGGTACGGCCTTCGACGCTGATCACCGGCGCATTGTCGAAATGCTGGGCGAAGCGCTCGGTGTCGATGGTGGCCGAAGTGACGATCAGCTTCAGGTCCGGGCGCTTGCGCAGCAGCTGCTTCAGGTAGCCCAGCAGGAAATCGATGTTGAGGCTGCGTTCGTGCGCCTCGTCGACGATGATCGTGTCGTAGTTCGACAGCCAGCGGTCACTGGCGATCTCCGCCAGCAGGATGCCGTCGGTCATGAACTTGATGCGGCTGTCTTCGCTGACCTTGTCATTGAAGCGCACCTGGTAGCCGACCAGCTGGCCCAGTTCACTCTGCAGTTCCTGTGCCACGCGGCTGGCCACCGCACGTGCGGCAATCCGTCGCGGCTGGGTGCAGCCGATCATGCCGGCCTGGCCACGGCCGGCGGCCAAGCACAGTTTCGGCAGCTGGGTGGTCTTGCCCGAGCCGGTTTCACCGGCGATCACCACCACCTGATGTTCGCGGATCAGCCCGATGATGGCGTCGGCTTCACGCGCAATCGGCAGCTGCGGGTCCAGAGTAATGGACGGCTGCTGTTGCGCCCGCACCTGCCGGCGCTGCACCGACGCCTGCAAGGCCTGCTCGAAGGTGGCGGCCAGTGCCGCATCCTGTGGCTTGGCCTGGCAACGCGAGAGCATCCCCAGCAAACGGCCCCGGTCGCGGCTCATGGCGCCGTCGATGGCGGCACGCTGTTGGCGCAGGCGGGGTGATGGATTTTTATCGATAGAGTTCATCAATCGGTTCGTTCAAAACTTTGAAAGCGACCAGTCATCACGACCGGTTTATTGTGAAGGCCAACGATTCCACAAGGAGGAACCCCATGGCGAAGACCAAGAGCACGACCAAGGCCAAGACCGGCAAGCAGAAGCTTGCTGCGGCGGCACCGTCGGCACCGAACATCGATATCGGGATCACCCAGGGCGACCGCAAGAAGATCGCCGACGGTCTGTCGCGCTTCCAGGCCGATGCGTTCACGCTCTACCTGAAGACGCACAACTTCCATTGGAACGTGACCGGGTCGATGTTCAACTCGCTGCACACCATGTTCGAGACGCAGTACACCGAGCAGTGGGCGGCACTGGACGACGTGGCCGAGCGCATCCGCGCGCTGGGCTTCAATGCCCCGGGCTCCTACCGGGAATTCGCTGCGCTGACCTCGATCGCCGAGGAACCGGGCCTGACCGACAGTGCGGACTGGCGTGAAATGGTACGCCAGTTGGTGGTCGCCAACGAAGCGGTCTGCCGTACGGCACGTGAAGTGCTGGAGGTGGCGGCCAAGGGGGACGACGCCCCGACCGAGGATCTGATGACCCAGCGGCTGCAGACACACGAGAAGTACGCCTGGATGCTGCGTTCCCTGCTCCAGTAAGGGTTGGGGGTATTCGGCAGGGCTGCGCCCTGCACCCGCAGAGGCCTTAAATCAAAGGCCAGAGCCAGAGCAGAAGCTGGTTTCCTGAGGGTTGGCGGGGTGGATCCGGTGGCAGGGGACGCCGTAAACCCGTCCTTGGGGGCTTGGCCGCGGCATCCATGCCGCGGACACCCCTGCCACCGGCCCCACCCCGCCTTCGACAGTTTTCCGCGATCTGCCAGCAAAGCCATTGGGGTCGGATCCGTTTTCCGCAGGAAAACGGATCCGACCCCATTTTGTTTGTCGATATCTGACAGATTTCATCCACGCATGGCGTGGATGGATCCACCGTCACCGGGAAACTGTCGGGGGTGGGGCTGTGTGGGCTTGCAGGACCGTTGGCGCCATGGATGGCGCCATCGAGCCCCCAAGGACGGGTTTACGGCGTGTCCTGCAAGCCCACACCGCCCCGCCCAGCCAGAAGACACCCCAGAGCCGGCTGTTGCCTTTGACGTTGCTCTGGCTTGTAGCAGGTGCAGGGCGCAGCCCTGCCGACTCCCCCGCCGGGGTAAACTAGCCGGATGGCTTCCCGTCCCGCGCACGACCTGCTCCAACGCGTCTTTGGTTACGACGATTTCCGTGGTCCGCAGCAGGACATCGTGGAGCATGTGGCTGCCGGTCATGATGCCCTGGTACTGATGCCCACCGGCGGTGGCAAGTCGCTGTGCTACCAGGTCCCGGCCCTGCTGCGTGACGGATGTGGCATCGTCATCTCTCCGCTGATCGCGCTGATGCAGGACCAGGTCGAAGCCCTGCGCCAGCTCGGCGTGCGTGCCGAGTACCTGAATTCAACCCTGGATGCCGAGACCGCCGGCCGCGTCGAGCGCGAACTGCTCGCGGGTGAGCTGGACATGCTCTATGTCGCTCCCGAGCGGCTGCTGACCGGCCGCTTCCTGTCGCTGTTGTCGCGCAGCCAGATCGCCCTGTTCGCCATCGACGAAGCCCACTGCGTGTCGCAGTGGGGCCACGACTTCCGCCCGGAATACCGCCAGCTGACCGTACTGCACGAGCGCTGGCCGCAGATCCCGCGGATCGCGCTCACCGCCACCGCCGACCCGCCGACCCAGCGCGAGATCGCCGAGCGCCTCGACCTGCAGGAAGCACGCCACTTCGTCAGCTCCTTCGACCGCCCCAACATCCGCTACACCGTGGTGCAGAAGGACAACGCGCGCAAGCAGCTGACCGATTTCCTGCGCGGCCACCGTGGCGAGGCCGGCATCGTCTACTGCATGTCGCGGCGCAAGGTCGAGGAGACCGCTGAATTCCTCTGCGGCCAGGGCTTCAACGCCCTGCCCTACCACGCCGGCCTGCCGCCGGAAGTGCGCGCGAACAACCAGCGCCGCTTCCTGCGCGAGGACGGCATCGTCATGTGCGCCACCATCGCCTTCGGCATGGGCATCGACAAGCCGGACGTGCGCTTTGTCGCGCATACCGACCTGCCCAAGTCGATGGAAGGCTACTACCAGGAAACCGGCCGCGCTGGTCGTGATGGCGAAGCTGCCGAGGCCTGGCTGTGCTACGGCCTGGGCGACGTGGTACTGCTCAAGCAGATGATCGAACAATCCGAGGCCGGCGAAGAACGCAAGCAGCTGGAGCGGGGCAAGCTCGATCACCTGCTGGGCTACTGCGAATCCATGCAGTGCCGCCGCCAGGTGCTGCTGGCCGGTTTCGGCGAGACCTATCCCCAGCCGTGCGGCAACTGCGACAACTGCCTGACGCCACCGGCCTCGTGGGACGCGACCATTCCGGCGCAGAAGGCACTGAGCTGTGTCTACCGCACTGGCCAGCGCTTCGGCGTCGGCCACCTGATCGACGTCCTGCGTGGCAGCGAGAACGAGAAGGTGAAGCAGCAGGGCCACGACAAGCTCAGCACCTACGCCATCGGCCGCGATCTGGATGCGCGCACCTGGCGCAGTGTGTTCCGCCAGCTGGTCGCCGCCAGCCTGCTGGAAGTGGACAGCGAGGGCCACGGTGGCCTGCGCCTGACCGATGCCAGCCGTGACGTGCTGACCGGCCGCCGCCAGATCAGCATGCGCCGCGACCCGGCCAGCAGCACCAGCGGACGCGAGCGCAGTGCGCAGCGCACCGGCTTGTCGGTACTGCCGCAGGACCTGGCACTGTTCAACGCCCTGCGCGGCCTGCGTGCCGAACTGGCGCGCGAACAGAACGTGCCTGCCTTCGTGATCTTCCACGACAGCACCCTGCGCAACATCGCCGAGCAGCGCCCGACCAGCCTGGATGAACTGGCCCGGGTCGGCGGCATCGGCGGCACCAAGCTGAGCCGCTACGGCCCGCGCCTGGTCGAGATCGTGCGCGAAGAAGGGTAACGCCCGGCTCCCTGTAGCGCCGAGCCCACGCTCGGCTGCCGTGGCCGCAGAAGCAGCCGAGCGCGGGTTCGGCTCTACATTGGTGCAGGTCCAACCTTGAACCGGCCATTCAGCCGGAAGTGCATCCACGGCCGCTTGCGGCTAGATTAGCGCCATGTCCCTCGCCTCGACCCTGCTCCGTGTCGTGCTCATGCTCAGCCTGCTGCTCAACGGGCTGAACGCGGCCATGGCCAGCGGTCACGAGGAAATGGGCCGGATGGCCCACGCGGCAGCCGCCCTTGAAGGCGGCAATGCCGACTGCCACCACCACGCCGCCATGCAGGCCGATCAGGCCCCGCAGGCCAAGGCCCCCGCCCACGACGCCCACTGCCAGATCAAGGACTGCGTGCGCAGCTGCGCCCAGCACCCGCTGCTGGTGGTGCAGGCGTTGCCGTTCATGGCCGGCCCGGCGTTGTCGCTGGCACCGCAGCCGATGCCGGCCACCGGCCGCCCGTCGCCGCCGCTGCCGCCGATCTCACGCCCTCCCATCGGCTGATTCCACACGCACTGTGCGCCCTGCGCACCGGAGCCGGCCACCTGCCGGCGTCTTTACGTGTCTGGAGTCACCACCATGAATACCCGCATTCCCCCCGGTCCGGGCGCTGTGCCCATGCCGTCGCGCCGCCTGTTCGTGCAGGGCCTGGCCGCCGGTGGCGTGGTTGCCGGCATCGCCGCTGTCGGCGTGCCGCAGCGCGCGCTCGCCGCCGCCACTGCCGCCCCACGGCTGGCCGGTGCCCCCGCCGTGCTCAGCGACACCCGTATCGAACTGGCCATCGGCGAATCGCTGGCCAATTTCACCGGCCGCACCCGCCCGGCGATCACTGTCAACGGCTCGCTGCCGGCACCGATCCTGCGCTGGCGCGAAGGCCAGACCGTGGACCTGTTCGTGCGCAACACCCTGGAACGCCACCCGACCTCGATCCACTGGCACGGCATCCTGCTGCCGGCCAACATGGACGGCGTGCCCGGCCTGAGCTTCAACGGCATCGGCCCCGGCGAGACCTACCACTACCACTTCGAACTGAAGCAGTCGGGCACCTACTGGTACCACAGCCACTCGATGTTCCAGGAACAGGCCGGCCTGTACGGCGCGCTGATCATCGATCCGGCCGAACCGGCGCCCTACCGGCACGACCGCGAGCACGTGATCATGCTGTCCGACTGGACCGACATGGACCCTGGCGCGCTGTTCCGCCGCATGAAGAAGCTCGCCGAGCATGACAACTACTACAAGCGCACCCTGCCCGACTTCCTGCGTGACGTGAAGCGCGAGGGCTGGTCAGCCGCGCTGTCCGACCGTGGCATGTGGGGGCGGATGCGGATGACGCCCACCGATATCTCCGATATCAACGCGCATACCTACACCTACCTGATGAACGGCACCGCCCCGGCCGGCAACTGGACCGGCCTGTTCCGCAGTGGCGAAAAGGTGCTGCTGCGCTTCATCAACGGCGGGTCGATGACCTACTTCGACGTGCGCATCCCCGGTTTGAAGATGACCGTGGTGGCCGCTGACGGCCAGTACATCCACCCGGTCAGCATCGACGAATTCCGCATCGCTCCCGCCGAAACCTACGACGTGCTGGTCGAACCCACCGGCCAGGATGCGTTCACCATTTTCTGCCAGGACATGGGTCGCACCGGCTACGCTGCCGGCACGCTGGCGGTACGCCACGGGCTGCAGGCACCGATTCCCGCGCGAGACCCACGCCCGTTGCTGACGATGAGCGACATGGGGCACGACATGGGCAGTGGTGGCCATGGTGGCCACGACATGGCCGCAATGAAGGGCACGGAAGGTAGCTGCGGCGCCAGCATGGGCCACGGTGCGCACGGCGGCGGCGGTACCGCCAGCAAGGTACCGAAGCATCCGGCCAGCGAGCGCAACAACCCGCTGGTGGACATGCAGAGTTCGGCCACCGAGCCGAAGCTGGACGACCCTGGCATCGGCCTGCGCGGCAACGGCCGCCAGGTGCTGACCTACGGTGCGATGCGCAGCCTGTTCGAAGACCCGGATGGCCGCGAGCCGAGCCGCGAGATCGAGCTGCACCTGACCGGCCACATGGAGAAGTTCTCCTGGTCGTTCGATGGCGTCCCGTTCGCCAGCGCCGAGCCGCTGCGGCTGAACTACGGCGAGCGCATGCGCATCGTGCTGGTCAACGACACCATGATGCAGCACCCGATCCACCTGCACGGCGTGTGGAGCGATCTGGAAGACGCGCAAGGTGAGTTCCAGGTCCGCAAGCACACCATCGACATGCCGCCGGGCACCCGCCGCAGCTATCGCGTGCGCGCCGATGCACTCGGCCGCTGGGCCTACCACTGCCATCTGCTGTACCACATGGAAGCAGGCATGATGCGCGAAGTGAGGATCGAAGAATGAGCCGCTCACTGCTTTCCCCCAGCCTGCTGGCCCTGGGCCTGGCCGCCGCGTTGCCGGTGTTCGCGCAGTCGCACGCCGGCCATGACATGGGCGCGATGAACGTGCCTGCGAAGAGCGCGAAGACCCCGGCCGAATCGGTCGATCATTCAAAGATGGATCATTCGGAGATGGACATGGGTGCGGCGGATCAGGCCGGCATGGACCACTCCACGATGGACCACTCGAAGATGGACCATGGCGCGATGCAGCCAGCGGCGATGGACCATTCGCAGATGGACCACGGGGCGATGGGCCACGGCACGCCTGCACCCACCGAACCGCGCGAACCGATCCCGGTCCCGACCGATGCCGACCGCGCCGCCGCCTTCCCGCCGATCGCGCATGGCGCGATGGAACACGCGCCGGAGATCAACAGCCTGCTGCTGATCGACCGGCTTGAGCATTGGGATGGCAAGAGCAGCAACGGCCAGGCATGGGAAGCCACCGGCTGGGTCGGCGGCAACATCAACCGCCTGTGGCTGCGCACCGATGGCGAACGCGGCCGCGGCCGCACCGAATCGTCGTCACTGGAAGCACTGTATGGCCGCAGCGTGTCGCCGTGGTGGGACGTGCTGGTCGGCGTGCGCCAGGACTTCCGCCCGTCCGACTCGCGCACATGGGCGGCCATCGGCATCCAGGGTCTGGCGCCGTACAAGTTCGAAAGCTCGGCCACGCTGTACATGGGCTCCGGCGGCCAGGTGCTGGCCAAGGCCGAGGTCGAGTACGACGTACTGCTGACCAACCGATTGATCCTGCAGCCGCTGCTGGAAGCTACCGTTGCGGCCAAGGACGAGCAGGAGTACGGCATCGGCCGTGGCCTTAACAAGGTAGAGGCCGGCCTGCGCCTGCGCTACGAGTTCAGCCGTCGCTTCGCGCCCTACATCGGCATCAGTCACGAACGCAGTTTTGGCGACACCGCCGACTATGCCGGTGACCACGCGCGCGACACGCGCTGGGTGGCCGGCGTGCGCATGTGGTTCTGAGCAGCAGATCGTGAGCAATGGCCAGCCCCGGCAGCCGCCGGGGCCGGCTACACTGCGCCACGTTCCAATGCAGGCACCGCCATGTCGTTGCAGATCCGCCGCGCCACCCTTGCCGATGTCGACGCGCTGTCGGCGATCGCCATCGCCACGTACAACGAAACCTGGGGCGATTCCTATCCGCCGCAGGAGCTGCACGATTTCCTGCAGGCGCACTACAGCAGCGAACCGCAGCGCATCGAACTGTCCGACCCACGCAGTGCCATCTGGCTGTTGCTGGACGATGACGCCGTGGTCGGCTACCTGGCCGCCGGTGCCAACACCTTGCCGCACACGGATGCATGCGAGGGTGACATCGAACTGAAGCGGTTCTACATCCTGGCCGGACACCAGAACGGCGGACATGGTGCACGCATGATGGACGCGTTCATGGCGTGGCTGGACCAGCCGCAGCGCCGCACCCTGTGGGTGGGCGTGTGGGAAGAGAATTTCGGCGCGCAGCGCTTCTACGCGCGCTATGGCTGCAGCAAGGTTGGCGAGTACGACTTCATCGTGGGCGATACCCACGACCGCGAGTTCATCCTGCGTCGGCCGTGATCACGCGCCCCATGTAGAGTCAAGCTTGCTCGACTGTTAGCGCCAAACGTCGAGCATGGCTCGACGCTACAAACTAGAAATCGAACAACTCCGACAGGAAGCTGTCCTTCTTCTTTTTCTTGTAGCCGTGTCCCCGGTTGTCCTCGTAGCGCTGGCCGAGGTGGCGGGTATCACGGTGCGTCACCGGTGGCGGCGCGGACGCCGGCTGAGCCTGCACGGGCGCTGGCGGAGGTACTGCAGCACCGGCGCCTGCACGTTCGATGATCTTGTCCAGCTCGCCACGATCCAGCCACACACCGCGGCAACTCGGGCAGTAATCAATCTCGATGCCATGGCGTTCGGCCATCTGCAGCGTCTGGGTCTTGCACACGGGGCACAGCATCGGCATTGCTCCTGTCGGTCTGGTTTCGACTGTACCTGCACCGCGATGACTGTGCGGCAACGCGTGACCGATGGCACAGGGACTTCCGGCGCGTGTCCACATGCATACCGCGTGGCACGCTGCGTCCTTGTTCCGCAGGGAATGCGTACATGACCGTGTTGTCCCGCCTGCCCACCACCGCACGCCTATTGCTGGTGCTGCTGGGTGTCGGCCTTGGCCTGAACCTGCGCGATATCGCCACGGCCATCGGCACACCGATTCCCGCACTGCCCATCCCCTATGGCGGCAGCCTGTTGGACAACGCGCTGGCGGTACTGGTGGCACTGCTGCTGGCCGCGCTGCTGCGGCCCCGTGGCATGAGCCTGCTGGCCAGCCTGGGGCTGCGCGGCAACGGCTGGAGCGGCCCCATGTGGGTGCTGCTGGCCAGCCTGCCGTGCTGGCTGGGCCTGGCGCTGCTCGGAACACCGAACAGGGCACTGAATGCACTGGATGCCGCCATGCTGGCGGTGCTGTTCCCGCTGGCCGAGGAAGTGCTCTTCCGCGGCTTGGGCTTCGTGCTGCTGGTAAAGATCGTGCGCGGCCCCTGGCCATGGCTTGCACTGCCGCAGGCGCTGTTGTTCGGCATGGTGCACTGGCTCGGCTTCGGCGGGTTCGACGGTGGCGGCATCGCGCTGTTCGTCGGCGCGGTGATCGCCCTGGGCGGCTTCATCTTCGCCTGGCTCGACCACCTTGACGGCAACACGCTCTGGTGCGGCCTGGTCCTGCATGTTTCGATGAACCTGGCCTGGAATGTGTTCAGCCTCGATGACGCCCTCGCATTGGGCTGGCAGGCCACCAGCCTGCGCATCGGCACCGCCCTGCTCGCGGTCGCGGTGCTGGCCTGGCACGTGCGGCTCCGGCGCCAGAGAGGCCTGTAACGCCCGCTTAGCTTGCCGTGCACGTCGGGATCACTACCGGCTTGCGCATACTTGCACGCCTTTTCACCGTTGCTGTCCGGAGTTGTCGCGTCATGTTGCTGTCCAAGCGCCACGTTGAACCCCGCGTCCTGCTTATCGAGGACGCCGAGGAAACCCGCGAACTGAGCCGGCTGGCGCTGGAAAGCCAGGCCTGCCACGTAGTGGGCGTGAGCTCTGCCGAAGCGGCGCTGGGCCTGCTGGCCGCCGGTGAGCGTTTCGACCTGCTGTTCACCGACGTGAATCTGGGCGCGATCAGTGGCATTGAAGCCGCCAATCGGGTCCGCGGCCTGTATCCCCAACTGCCGATCCTGGTGACGTCGGGCATGGACCAGCACCAGGTGCTACCGCAGCTGCGCGACGGCATCCATTTCCTGCCCAAGCCGTACAACATGAGCGAGCTGCTGGACGCCATCCGGCTGTGCTTCCGGCACGCCGATGTGGGCGTGTTGACCGGGCCGGATGCACAGGCGGCCTGAGGCATTCATCAACCGCTGCTGTACGGTCCGGTACCCGGGAACACCTTCAGCAGTGCGCGGGTGATCATGTCCGGGTAGACGGTGAAGTGATCCTCGTCATCGATCACCATGTTCTCCACCTTCAACGATCGCCCGCTGCTGCGCAGCTGCTCGGCGAATTCGGCGTTGTGGCGCAGCATGTCGTTGCGGGTGAAGTAGCGCGGTTCGGGCTTGACCGTTTCAAAGCTGCCCACCGACAGCACCACCGTGGTGGGCTGCGCCGGCGCCTTGGCTTCGGCCTGCATGCGCGGCACCCGATGGTCGTCGAACCACAGCGATGGGCTGGACAGGATGTAGGTGCGGAACATGTCCGGGCGCGTGGTCAGCACATAGGCGCCGAACAGGCCACCATAGGAATGACCCGCATAGGCACGCCGCGCCGGATCGGTGCGGTAGCGCGCATCGATCATCGGCAGTACCTGCCCAGCGAGGAAATCGCGGTAGTGCGCCGCGCCGCCGTAGCTGACGTCATCGCTGTAATCACGCGGATCGCTACGCGCCGGGTCGCTGGGCGTGTAATCGCGCGAGCGGCTCTGCTTGGAGGTCAGGCCTTCCTGCGGCGGCAGCCCGACCAGGATGAAATCCTCGATGTTGACGCCCTTCTGCCCGACCATGTTGCGCACGCTGCGCACCAGCGGGAAGCTGTACAGCGCATCGGTCACGTACAGCACCGGGTAGTGCTTTTCCGGATGCGCCGCATAGTCGGCCGGCAGCGCCACCCAGACCGGATAGTCGCGGCCGACCGGGTCGTGCACGCGCAGCGCTTCGGTGTCCGGCAGCACCACACCCGGCGTGGCACTCGGCGCACTGTCCTTCGCTTCACTCTGCATTGCGGGCGGCGCGACCGATATCGCACAGCCACTCACGGCCAGGCAGGCCGCCACACTCCATCCACGCACACGCTGCATCCACACGCTCCCGTTGCGGGCGGCGCACCCGATGGCGCCGCTGCCGCATCGTTGCATGGTGTGCAGGCGGGTACCAGTGCGGTCAGGGCGAGGCCGGCGGCGGCGCCGGGAACAGCGTGCGCAGCGCCTGCAATGCGGCCGGGTGATAGATGGTGGCGTGGGTTTCCTCCGGCAACGGCAGGTACTTCACCAGCGGCGACGGCGACGCCTGTTGCAGCAGCGTGGCCAACTGCGCGGCGGACACAGCCAGCTCTGGCTGCCCACTGCTGGCCAGGAACACGCGCGGCTGCGCACGCGTCACCGCCGCCAGCTGCTTGGCCGCGCCGGCCAGCATTGCGCCACGGTTCCACCACAGGCTGGGGTCCAGCGCGATGTAGCTGTTGAACAGCGTCGGCTCCTGCAGCAGCGTCTCGACCACGAACAGGCCAGCCAGCGACTCGCCGATCAACGCGCGTTCGTCGGTAGTCGGGTAGCGCTGGCGCACCTGCGGCATCAGTTCATCGCGCAGGAAGGTACGGTAGGCCGCCGAGCCGCCGATGCGCGGCGCGATCTTCTGGTCCTGAGGGTCCTTGCTGGGGCCGGTCATGTCGCGGCGGCGCTCGGTGTTCTCGATGCCAACCAGCAGGAACGGACGCATGCTGCCGTTGCCGCTGAGCACCTGCACCAGCCCGGCCACATGCAGGAAATCCTCGCCGATGCCGCCGTCGGGCATGTAGAGCACCGGTAGCGGTGCCTTCGGGTCCAGCCCCCACGGCTGCGGGCGGTAGACGTTGATACGACGGGTCTCGCCCAGCACCTTCGACTCGATGGTGAAGGTCTCGCCGATGACCAGCGGCGTGGCGGCGGCGGGCGACGCGGATTCGGCGGCCATCAGCGGCGCGGCGGAGACGACGGACAACAACAGCGACAGCACGATCAGACGCATGGGACGGCCCATCCTGGGAAAGATGCCGAGCATAGACCGCCGGAGGCACTGTCGTTCGCGGCACTTTGCCGATCTGCCGGAACTGGAGCACCATGGAGCCGGTGATGGTCATGCAACGGGCACTTTGGCTCAAGGACTGGTCGCCGCCACGCTCATATCCACAAGGAGGTTCCCATGTTGAGTGTATTGATCGCCACCACCCTTGCCGCCGCCTCACCGCAGTCCAGCAGCACTCCGCCAGCATCCGCAGCGTATGCGGACTGCCTGCTCGCCCACCTCCAACCGGGATTGTCCGACCACGCGATCCCGCTGCTGCAGCAGGCCTGCGTCGCGAAGTATCCGGAGAGCTACGTCGCATATTCAGAACTGGAACGCCGGATCAGCGCGCAGCGCCGGGCTGACTTTGACGCGGCTCAAGCGGAAGCCGTGCGTTCCGCGAATGCGGCAGCGACGGCCGCACAGCAAGCTGCCGACGCGGCGGCCGCAAAAGCCAAGGGAATGCGGGCGAAGTAGAGGCCACGAACCAGGGCAACAAAAAAGGCACCGCATTACGGTGCCTTTCTGAATGACCTGGGTCATTGGATGCAATGGTGGGCCGTGAAGGATTCGAACCTTCGACCAAAAGATTAAAAGTCTTCTGCTCTACCGACTGAGCTAACGGCCCATTGCACTGCCCCAGCCTTTCGGCGGGGTGGGCATTCTACCCTACTTTACCGGGCCGGGTGAAACCCTGGTGCGTCGAGGTTGCCGGCCAGCGGCCGGCACTACCCGATCTGGTGAGCCCGCTTAAACCTTCTGGGCCTCACGCGCATCCCAGCTGTGATTCCTGCCCGGAGCCACGGATGCGCCTGCCCTTCTGCCTCATTGCCGCCCTGTTGCTGCCCTGTGCGGCACTGGCCGCCCCATCCCAGGTCGTCACCGACGACATCGGCCGCTTCTGGGCCACTTATGACGCTGTGCGCGCCGAGCCCGACGTTGAACGCCACGTCGCACTGGTGCAGGAGCGCTACATCGATCCAGGCAGCCCCGGCCTGCATGCGCTGATGCAGGTCCGTAACTACACCGCCCGCGAATACGCCGAGGCCATGCGTGCGTGGCCGCGCTTCTGGACGTCGGTACGCCCATTGACCGCCAACGCGCAGCAGGCCAGCGCCACACTGGAACGGGACCTGGCCGCCTTCCGCACGCTCTACCCCGCCCTGCGCCCGGCCACCATCACCTATGCCGTGGGCGTGCTGCGTACTGGCGGGACCACGCTGGGTGACAAGGTACTGATCGGTGCGGAGATGGCGCTGGGCGATGAACGCGTGGACGTGAGCGAGCTACCGGAGCCGATGCGCAGCCGCCTGCGGATCTTCTACGACAGCCGTCCGGGGGCGAACAACGCGCAGAACAACCTGCACGAGTACGTGCATACCCAGCAGCGCGAGACTACCGGCAGCCTGGCGCAGTACGCGGTGCGCGAAGGCGTGGCGGAGTATGTGGCCGAACGGCTGAGCGGGCGTCGGCCGGCGTTGCCGCTGTACAGCTACGGGCCCGCGCACGAAGCGGAAATCCGCGCGCGTTTCGTCGCTGAAATGGACGGCGGGGATCTGGACAACTGGCTGTACAACAGCGCCGGTAATCCGTTCGGGGTGAGTGATGTGGGGTACTACGCCGGCTACCGCATCGCGCAGGAGTACATGCGCCAGCAAGCGGACGAGAAAACCGGTGTCGCGCGGATGATCGAGCTGGACTATGCCGATCCGAAGGCGGTGCGGGCGCTTATTGAAGCGTCGGGGTGGCTGCGGCAGCGGTAGCGCCGGGCCATGCCTGGCGGGTCAGGGAGTGCGAACCAACGGTTCGCACCCACCAGAGTCAGACCTGCCCGGCGGGTCGGGGAGTGCGAACCAAGGTTTGCACCCACCGAGGAGCAGTTCGCACCCACCATCTGGAAATTCACACCCATCAGGGAAGCCGGCCAGCGGCCGGCACTACCAGGGGCGATCAGGCGTACAGCGTCGGGTCCGGCACGCCGGCTTCGGCGAAGCCCTGCGCGCGCAGGCGGCAGGCATCACAGTGGCCGCAGGCGGCGCCGTTGGCGTCGGCGTTGTAGCAGGACACGGTCAGGCCGAAGTCCACGCCCAGGCGCACGCCTTCGCTGACGATCTGGCCCTTGCTGAGGAACTGCAGCGGCGCGTGTACCTTGATGCCCGCACCTTCCACGCCCGACTTGGTGGCCAGGTTGGCCAGTGCCTGGAACGCGGCCACGAACTCGGGGCGGCAGTCCGGATAGCCGGAATAATCCACGGCGTTGACGCCGCAGAAGATGTCGTTGGCACCGAGCACTTCGGCCCAGCCGAGGGCCAGCGACAGCATGATGGTGTTGCGCGCCGGTACGTAGGTGACCGGAATGCCGGCACCACCGGCCTCGGGCACGTCGATGTCGTCGGTCAGTGCCGAGCCGCCGATGCTGCGCAGGTCCACGTCCACGGTCTTGTGCGCGACCACGCCCTGGGCCTTCGCCACGCGGGCGGCGGCATCCAGTTCGGAGGTATGGCGCTGGCCATAGCGCACGCTCAGGGCATGCACGGCAAAGCCCTGTTCCTGGGCCATGGCAATGACGGCGGCTGAATCCATGCCGCCGGAGAGAAGCACGACTGCCTTCTTCATGGGTAAAACATCCGGTTGGGAGGGGAAAGCCAGCACGCTGTCCCGCGCCGGAGCTACATCAGGGAACGCCGCGCGGGCTCATCGGCCCGGCTCGTCGTTCCACAGGATTTTATGCAACTGCATCTGGAAGCGCACCGGCAGGCGGTCTTCGACGATCCAGTCGGCCAGCTGCCGCGCGGTGATCTCGCCCTTGCTGGGCGAGAAGAACACGGTGCAGCGCTTCACCAGCTCGTGCTCGGCGACCAGGGCCTTGGCCCAGTCGTAGTCCTCGCGGCTGCAGATGACGAACTTGATCTGGTCGCGTGCGGTCAGCAGCGGCAGGTTTTCCCAGCGGTTGCGCGCCACTTCGGCCGACCCCGGGGTCTTGATGTCGACCACGCGCGATACACGCGGGTCCACCGCGCTGACGTCCAGCGCGCCGGAGGTTTCCAGCGAGACGTCCATGCCGGCGTCGCACAGCTTCTGCAGCAGCACCAGGCAGCGTTTCTGCGCCAGCGGCTCGCCGCCGGTCACGCAGACGTGGCGCACGCCCTGGGCCAGCACCTCGGCCACGATGTCGTCGATGTCCCACCAGGTGCCGCCATGGAAGGCATAGGCCGTATCGCAGTACTGGCAGCGCAGCGGGCAGCCGGTCAGGCGCACGAACACGGTCGGCCAGCCGGCGGTATCGGCTTCGCCCTGCAGCGAGGTGAAGATCTCGGTGATCTTCAGGCGCGGCAGCGGCGACTGCACGATGTCGCTGGGGGTAGCGACGGCGTTGGACTGGGTAACGGCGGTCATGGCAAACAATTCTTCATGGGACGGGCGACCGATTTATCGGCGCCGGAAACGAAAGCAGCCGAGCATGGGCTCGGCTCTACAGGAGGCTGCCGGAAATCAGCCCGGCGCCAGGGTACGCATTGTACGCCCGGTCAGCGGATCAACGGATCTGCTTGCCGAGGCGGATGGACTGCAGCCGATCCTGGGCGGTGCGCGCGGCGTCCGAGCCCGGGTACTGCGCCACGACGCTCTCCAGCGTCTGCTGGGCCTGGTCGACCTTGCCCTCGCCATACTGCGAGAGGCCAACCTTGAGCAGGCCGCCAGCGGCCTTGTCGTGGGTCGGATAGCGCGCGAGCAGTTCACGGAACTGGGTCTCGGCCATCGGGAAATTGCGGGTCGCGTAGTAGCTCTCGCCCAGCCAGTACAGCGCGTTCGGCGCGTAGACGCCGTTCGGGTACAGCTGCAGGAAGCTCAGGAACAGCTGCGCCGAATCATCGTACTTGCCGGCCTTCAGCGAATCGAAGGCGACGTTGTAGGAGGTGCGCTCGTCGCCGGTGGCGGCAAGGCTGCCGGCATCACCATGGACGGAAGGCGGCCGCTCGGAAGTGGCCGCCGCTGCGGGTTTTGCCGGGGCCGGTGCGGCCTTCGGCGCGCTCGCCGGAACGGGCGGCAGGGCCGGGGCGGCATTGCCCCCTTCCAACCGGTTCAGGCGGCTGTCCAGATCCAGGTACTGGTCCTGGGCGGACTGCTTGAGCTGGGCGTTGTCGTGCTGCAACTGCTCGATCGAGGCCTGCAGGCTGGTGACCTGCTGCCGCAGCTGGTTGATCTGGTTCAACAGGTCCTGGTTGGCACTGTTGTTGTACATCTGCTGCTCGAGCGCGCCGACACGGTCAGCCAGGCTCTGTCGCTGTGCATGCGCCGGTGCGGCAGCCACGAGGGCTGCCGCAACGACCAGCATCAGTTTGATGCCAATGCGCATGGATTACTGCGCGGTGTAGACGATTTCGACGCGACGGTTCTGCGACCAGCAGGACTCGTTCGACTCGGTGCAGACCGGACGCTCTTCACCGTAGGAAACGACGGTCAGCTGCGAAGCCGAGCCACCGTTGGCCTGCAGGGCCGAGTTGACGCCGTTGCCACGACGCTCACCCAGGGCCTGGTTGTACGCGCGCGAACCGCGCTCGTCGGTGTGGCCCTGCAGGGTGATGCGCGAGGACGGACGGTCACGCAGGTACTTGGCGTGGCACGCCATGATGGCCTGGAATTCCGGCTTCACGTCTTCCTTGTCCAGGTCGAAGTAGACAACGCGCTGGCGCAGGCAAGCGTCGGTATCCAGGTCGCCCGGGCCGTACAGGCCCGAGGTCGACGGACCGGTCGGGGTGGTGGTCGAGGTGCCGGTGTCGACCGGGGCTGCCGGCTCTTCCTTCACCTTCTTCGAGCAACCGGCCAGGACGGCCACAGACAGCAGGGAAACAAGCAGAACGCGGGTGGACTTGTTCATGGCGATACCTTTGTGGCTCCTAGGCCGATGAGGGGTTCAAGACAACGAAAATATTAACACTCTTTTAGCGCTGGGTACGGTATGGGGACCATGCCGGCTCGCGCACATCACCATCGGCCAGGACCAGGCGCTGGCGAACCCGCGCATCGGCCGAGACGGCATACAACACACCACGGCCACCTTCGCGGGCGGCGTACAACACCATGCTCGCGTTGGGCGCAAAGCTCGGCGATTCATCCAGCGAGCCCGGGGACAGCGTGCTCCAGCGCGGCGAACCCAGCGAGCTGTCCATCACCGCGATCTTGTAGCTGTTGCCCGAGCCTTGGGCGACGGCGATCTTCTTGCCGTCGTAGGACACCGAGGGCTTGGCATTGTAGTTGCCCTGGAAGGTCACGCGCTCGGCGCTGCCGCCGCCCGCGCCGACCTTGTAGACCTGCGGACGGCCGCCGCGGTCGGAGGTGAAGTACACCGCGCTGCCGTCCGGCGCCCAGGTCGGCTCGGTATCGATGGCGAAGTGGTTGGTCAGCTGGGTCAGCTGCTTGCTGCCCAGGTCCATCACGTAGATTTCCGGGTTGCCCGAACGCGACAGGGTCAGGGCCAGCTTGCGGCCGTCCGGCGAGAACGCCGGGGCGCTGTTGATGCCGCGGAAGCTGGTGACGAGCTCACGCGCGCCGGTACCGATGTTCTGGATGTAGATGGCCGAATTGCCACGCTCGAAGCTGACGTAGGCCAGCTTGCTGCCATCCGGGCTCCACGACGGCGACAGCAGCGGCTCGGCCGAACGCACGATGGTCTGCGGATTGAAGCCATCGGAGTCGGCCACCATCAGCGCGTAGCGCATGGCGTCGCCCTTGCCGCTGGCGGTCACGTAGGCGATGCGGGTCCAGAAGGCGCCACGCACACCGGTGATCTTTTCGTAGATGGCGTCGGCCATCTGGTGGGCAACGTCGCGCATGGCGTTGCCACGGGCGGTCATCGCCAGGCCCAGCAGGCGCTCGCCCTTGGGTACGTCGAACAGTTCGTACTCGACGCGGTAGGCGCCGGCACCGGCGTCGAGCACGCGGCCGACCACGATGTAGTTCTGCTTCAGCGCGCGCCAGGTGGCGAACTGGATGTCGCCGCCGCGCACCGGCTTCTCGACGATCTGCGCTTCGGGCAGCGTACGGAACTGGCCCGAGCGCTCCAGGTCGGCACGGACCACGCCGGCGACGTCGGTCTGCGGTGCAGCCGACGACCCCTGGTAAGGCATCGGCACGATGGTGATCGGCAGCGCGGAAGCATTGCCGCCGATGATGTCGATATCCAGCCCCTTCTGCTGCGCGACGGCAGCAAAGGGCAGCAACAGGGCCGCAAACACGGCAAGCCAGCGAGGCATCTTTTTCATGGAGCGCTCAATAGGGGGAAACCGGAACGAGGGATAACAAAGCGGCAGTGAACCGCTTCGCAATCATGAACCAAGGGTACGTGAATTCCGGGTCAGTTCCAGCCCGTCCTCTCACGCACCGTTAACGTCGTGGCTAACATCGCGCCCATGTGCCCCGTCACGCCGCCCTGCGGGGCGGTGTCCGACAGCAGCCCACAGCCTGCCCGGCCGAGACCTGGCCTGCCAGAGGCAAGCGCGACATCCGTGGACGCGGGCAGCGGAGAGCCACCCTGCCCTGCCCGCCTCAGCGATCCTGGGCGGTGAAGGTGAAGTTGAGCGTGCGTGCGAACACCGACTCGAAGCCGCGGTACGGCAGCGGCTGCGCGTTGAGCACGGCGGCCTCGATCGAGCGCTTGCCGGCCTCGTCGTACGGGCAGTTCGGGCTGACCTTGGCCTGCATCACCGTGCCACCCGGAATCTGGGTGATGGTGATCTGGCAGCGCTGGCCCAACGGCACCGTATCCGGGCGCACCCACTGCGACAGCACCTTGGCCTGGATGGCGGCTGCGTACTTGGCCGAAAGGTCGTCGCTGTTGCCACCGCCACCGGCGGCCGGCTGCGAGGCACCACTGGCACCGGCAGCGGCACTGCCTGCGGCATTGCGCGCGGCGGCCACCTGGCGCAGCTTCTGCTCGGCCAGCTTGGCTTCCTTCTCGGCCTGCTCGCGGCGGGCACGGATCTCGGCGATCTTCTTCTGCTTCTCGGCCTCGGCCTTGTCAGCGGCCACGCGCTCCTGCTCGGCCTGCTTCTTCTTCTCGTCCGCTTCCTGCTGCTTGGCCAGGCGCAGCTTCTGCTCCGCTTCTTCCTGGCGCTTGCGTTCGGTCAGGTCGATCTGTTCCTGGCGGCGCTTGGCTTCCTGTTCCTGCTTGGCCTTCTCCTGGGAGATGGCCAGCGCACTCACCGCTTCCTGATCCTTGGTATCCGGCTGCGCGACACGCTCCTGCGCCTGTTGCTGCTGCGGCGTGGGGGCGTCCTGCGGGCGCGGTTCCGGGATCGGCTGCGGCGGCGGAATGGTGTCTTCCGGCACCGGGATGGGCTCGGCCACCGGCGGCGGCAGGTCTTCCAGCTTTTCCGACTGGCGCAGGGCCTGGCGCGCAGCGGAGGCCTCCGACGCGGACAGCGCCAGGCTGGCCTCGACCGACGGATCACCGGCGGCGGCGTCGGTGTTGCGCTCGGGCGACCAGAACCAGGCCACGATGAAGACCAGCGCGACCAGCAGGTGCACCAGCAACGCCAATGCCAGGGGCAGGCCCCAGCCGGGTTCGCGCTGATGCGGGGGTGGCAGGGCGTCAGCGTGCATCGGTGGCCAGGCCTACCTTGTCTACCTTGGCGCGCTTGATCACATCCATCGCGGCGATGACCTTTTCATAGGCCACGGCACGGTCGGCGGCGACGATCACGCGCACGCCCTTGTCCTGGGCGGCGATGCCGGCCAGGCGGCCTTCCAGTTCCTCGGCCGACACGGCGGTCGGTTCCTTGGCATCGGGCAGCTTCAGGCTGAGCTGGCCGTCCTGGCGCACCGAGACGATCACCGGGTCCTGCTTGCTCTCCAGCGCCTTGGCGTTGGACTGCGGCAGGTCGACGTCGAAGCTCAGGGTGAGCAGCGGCGCGGTGACCATGAAGATGATCAGCAGCACCAGCATGACGTCGATGTAGGGAACGACGTTGATTTCCGATTTCAGCTTGCGGCGCTTGCGGCGACCGATGGCAGCGGACATGGCTTGGACTCCCGGGTCAGGCGCTTACTCGTCGCCAGCGCTCTGGCGCTGCAGGATGGAGCTGAACTCTTCGGCAAAGGTCTCGAACCGCACCGACATGCGCTCAACGCGCGTGGTGAAGCGGTTGTAGGCCCACACCGCCGGGATCGCCACGAACAGGCCGATGGCGGTAGCGAACAGTGCCTCGGAGATGCCCGGCGCGACGGCCGCGATGCCGGCCTGCGCACCACTGCTGATCATGTCGTGCATGGTCACCATGATGCCGAACACGGTGCCGACCAGGCCCACGTACGGCGCGGTCGAACCGATGTTGGCCAGCAGTTCCAGGTTGCGCTCGAGCTGGTCCACTTCGCGGGTATAGGTGGTGCGCATCGCGCGCTGCGCGCCTTCCAGCTGTGCGCGGCCATCCAGGCGGCGCTTGTCACGCAGGCGGGTGTATTCGCGGAACCCTGCTTCGAAGATGGCTTCCAGGCCGGTCACGCTGCGGCTGCGGTCGGTGGCCGCGCTGTACAGCTTGCCCAGGTCCGCGCCGGACCAGAAGCGGTTCTCGAACTCGTCGGCTTCGCGGGTGGCCTGCTTGAACACGCGGGCCTTGCGGAAAATGATCACCCAGCTGACGAACGAGCCGACCAGCAGCAGCAGCACGATGATCTTCACCGGCAGGCTGGCCTTGGCCATCAGTTCGAGGTAGTTGATGCCGCCGCCGGTGGTGGCCTGGGCAAGGGTCTGTGTCGCGGCGTTGCTGACGTCGGCCGGCAGTGCCTCGGTGACCGTGGCCTGCAGGGCCAGGAGCGTTGCGATCATCCGTTGTTCCTCAGTGTTCGGATTCGGGGTGGAGGTGGGGTTGCAGCACGGCAAGGACGGCCTCGTCCATGCCACGCGGGCGGAAACTGGCCGCGTCCAGTGCGGCGATGCGGACCTGGGCCGACAGCAGCAATTCGCCGTCGCGCAGGATCTGCTGGTCGAAGACCATGCTGGCCTTCTTCAGCTGGACCAAACGGGCGCTCACCTGCAGGGTGTCATCCAGCCGTGCCGGCCTGATGAAATCCATCTGCATCGAGCGCACCGCGAAGACCATCCCGTGCTCGGCGCGCATGCGCTCCTGGCCGTAGCCGAGCGAACGCATCCATTCGGTTCGGGCCCGTTCCATGAAGGCCACGTAGCGGGCGTGGTAGACCACGCCGCCAGCGTCGGTATCTTCCCAGTAAATGCGTGTCGGCCAACTGAATAGTGGCTCAACCGACATCGGGAACCTCCGCGAACAGGTCCTGCGGCGGGTTCTTCGGCTTCAGACCCATGTGCCGGTAGGCCTTGTGGGTGGCCATGCGGCCACGCGCGGTACGCACCAGGAAGCCCTGCTGGATCAGGTACGGCTCGACCACGTCTTCCAGCGTGCCACGCTCTTCGGACAGCGCCGCGGCCAGCGATTCGATGCCGACCGGGCCACCATCGAAGTAGTCGACCATGGTCTTGAGCAGGCGCCGGTCAAGCTCATCGAAGCCTTCCGGGTCGACCTTGAGCATCTTCATCGCGGCCTGGGCCACGGGCTCGTCGATGTGGCCACCGGCCTTGACCTGCGCATAGTCGCGTACGCGTCGCAGCAGGCGGTTGGCGATACGCGGGGTACCACGCGCGCGGCGCGCGATCTCCCCTGCCCCATCGGCGGTGCAGTCGATGCCGAGGATGCTGGCGGAGCGGCGCACGATACGGGTCAGTTCCTCGACGCTGTAGAACTCCAGGCGCTGGACGATGCCGAAGCGGTCGCGCAGCGGCGCGGTCAGCAGGCCGGCGCGGGTGGTGGCGCCGATCAGGGTGAACGGCGGCAGGTCGATCTTGATCGAGCGGGCGGCGGGGCCCTCGCCGATCATGATGTCGATCTGGAAATCTTCCATCGCCGGGTACAGCACTTCCTCGACCACCGGCGACAGGCGATGGATCTCGTCGATGAACAGCACGTCGTGCGGCTGCAGGTTGGTCAGCAGCGCAGCCAGGTCGCCGGCCTTTTCGATCACCGGGCCGGAGGTCACGCGCAGGGCCACGCCCAGTTCGTTGGCGATGACATGGCTGAGGGTGGTCTTGCCCAGGCCCGGCGGCCCGAAGATCAGTACGTGGTCGAGCGCGTCGCCACGCCCCTTGGCCGCCTGGATGTAGATTTCCATCTGCTCGCGCACCGGCACCTGGCCGAGGTAGTCGGCAAGGCGCTTGGGGCGGATGCTGGCGTCGGCGGCGTCATCCTCGCGGGTGGCGCCGGCGCCGATGATGCGGTCGTCGGTCATGTGCTGATTATGCGGCAAAAGTGCGGGTTTCGGCCGGGCTGCGCCCGGCACCCGCAGAGGCAACGGCAACGGCAACATCCAGAGCAACAGCCGAAGCGGGCTTCCTGGGGAATGGCGGGGTGGGTCCGCTTGCGGGGGACGCTGCAAGTACGTCCATGTAAGCTCGGTCGCCGCATCCATGCGGCTCACGCCCCCGCAACCGGACCCACCCCGCCTTCGACAGTTTCCTGCGATCTGTCTGGATGGCGTGGCCTGTGCCTGCTCTTGTGGGTGTCGACCTTGGTCGACACGGCAGATCCACGCCATGCGTGGATGGAACAGAGGGGGAGAGTTGGCTCAGCTTCTGGCGCGCGGTGCCTCCGCAAGCGGAGCCCCCTTGTTGTTCAAGGGGGCGCGCCGATAGGCGGGGGGATAAGGTGGAATGCGCGGAACGCCGGCGCCAACGGCGCCTGCGTTTCAAGGGGGCGCGCCGATAGGCGGGGGATGAGGTGGAATGCGTGTGGGGCGTAGCGCAGGCGGAGATTAAATCTCCACCTGCGCGCCGAGTTCGACCAGGCGGTTGCCCGGAATCCGGAAGAAGCCGGTCGCGGGCGCGGCATTCCGGTGCATCAGCGCGAACAGCTTGTCGCGCCAGATCGGCATGCCGCGGTTGGCGGTGGCCACAATGGTTTCGCGGCTGGCGAAGAAGGTGGTGTCCATCGGGTCGAAGTAGATGCCACCGTGGTCACACGAGCGCATCAGCGCCAGCGGCACGTCCGGGGTTTCCATGAAACCGAAGCGCACATAGACCCGGTAGAACTCGTCGCCCACCGACTCGATCTTCAGCCGCTGCCCTTCCATCGCATAGGGAATGGGCAGGGTTTCCACGTGCAGGAACACGTTGCGCTCGTGCAGCACCTTGTTGTGCTTGAGGTTGTGCATCAGCGCGTGCGGGGCCACGGTCGGGTCGGCGGTGAGGAACACCGCGGTGCCCGGTACGCGTACCGGCGGTGCCAGCATCAGGCCCGGCAGGAAGGTGTCCAGGCGGATGCCGTCCTTGCGGATCTCATCACGCAGCAGCTCGCGGCCACGCCGCCAGGTGCGCATCATGGTGAACAGGAAGATGCCCAGCACCACCGGGAACCAGGCGCCCTGCAGCAGCTTGGCGCCGTTGGCGATGACGAAGCCGAGGTCGATGATGAAGAACACCACGCACAACGGCAGCAGCCAGCCACGCGACTTCGGCCACAGCGAACGTGCCACCACCGCCAGCAGCAGGGTGTCGATCAGCATCGTGGCCGACACCGAGATGCCGTAGGCCACGGCCAGGTTGGACGAGCTGCGGAACGCCAGCACCAGGCCGAACACCATCACCGCGATGCCCCAGTTGATGCCCGGGATGTAGATCTGGCCGATGGTGTCGTGCGAGGTGTGCTTGATGCGCATGCGCGGGATGTAGCCCAGCTGCATGGCCTGGCGCGAGACCGAAAACGCGCCGGTGATGACCGACTGCGAGGCGATCACCGCCGCCATGGTGGCCAGGATGATCATCGGGTACAGCGCCCACGAGGGCACCGCCTCGAAGAACGGATTCTTCAGGGCCTCGGGGTGGTTGAGCACCAGTGCGCCCTGCCCCAGGTAGTTCAGCACCAGGCACGGCAGCACGAAGAAGTACCAGGCGTGGCGGATCGGGCGCAGGCCGAAGTGGCCCATGTCCGCATACAGCGCTTCGCCGCCGGTCACCGCCAGCACCACTGCACCGAGAATGAAGATGCCGTGCCAGCCGTGCTCCATGAAGAAGCGGATGCCCCACCACGGGTTGAAGGCCTTCAGCACCTCGGGCGCATCGACAATGTTGTAGATGCCGATCGCCGCCAGCGATACGAACCAGATCGCCATGATCGGGCCGAACGCCTTGCCGATCTTCTCGGTACCGAAGCGTTGCGCGGCGAACACTGCCAGCAGCACCACCAGGGTGACCGGCACGATGAAGACATGCAGTCCGGGCGCGGCCACCTCCAGGCCTTCGACCGCACTGAGCACGGACATGGCCGGGGTGATCACGCCGTCGCCGAAGAACAGCGAGGCGCCGAAGATGCCGAGGATGCCCACTACATAAGCCGAGCGCGAGCCATTGCGCAGCGTGCGCTGGGTCAACGCCATCAGCGCCATGATGCCGCCCTCGCCATCATTGTCGGCGCGCATGATGATGGTGACGTACTTCAGCGTCACCACCAGGTTCAGCGCCCAGAACGCCAGCGACAGCACGCCCAGCACGGTATCGTGGTCGCTGTTGAGCCCGTAGTGCGGCGAGAACGCCTCCTTCAGGGTGTACAGCGGGCTGGTACCGATATCGCCGAAGACCACGCCGATCGCACCGATGACCAGCGCCAGTCCTCCAGCGGAGGGGGCGTGGCCATGGCCGCCGGGGGCGGCTGCGTGCGGGGTTTGACTGCTGGACATGGGACTCCTGGCGAAGCTCAGGCGGTTTGTTGAAGGAAAGGAAGGCGGATCAACGCAGCGCCGACTGCAGCGCCTTGCGGATCACGGTGGCCACTTCGTCGCCTTCATTGAAGGCATCACGGGCCATGCGCGCGGCTTCGGCCGGCTTGTAGCCCAGCTGCTGCAGGGCCACGGTGGCGTCGGACAGCGGATCGGCCGGGGCCGGGCCACTGCCGGTGGGCAGCGCGCCGCCGGCACCGAACTGGGCCGCGCGGTCACGCAGCTCCAGCACCATGCGCTCGGCGGTCTTCTTGCCGATGCCCGGAATGCGGGTCAGCGCGGTGATGTCACCGGCCTGGACCATGCGCGCGAACTCCTCGACAGTGACGCCGGACAGCACGGCCAGCGCGATCTTCGCGCCGATGCCGCTGACCTTCTGCACATCGCGGAACAGGCGCCGCTCGCCCTCGCGCAGGAAGCCGTACAGCGAGACGCTGTCTTCCTTCTGCGAGTAGTGGGTATACAGGGTGACCTCGCGGCCGAGCTCGGGCAGGTCGTAGAAGGTGCTCATCGGCGCCTCCAGTTCGTAGCCCACTCCGTTCACGTCCACCACCAGCCACGGCGGCGCCTTGTAGGCGACGATGCCGCGCAGTCGACCGATCATTGCGTGCAGCTCCTCATTTGCGGCCCCATGCCTGGCGGGCACTGAGCCCCAGGCGGTTGGCCGTCGCCCTTACGTGGGCATGGGTGATCGCCACCGCCAACGCGTCGGCCGCGTCGGCCTGCAGCTTGATTTTCAGGTTGAGCATGAGCCCGACCATGTGTTGAACCTGTTGCTTTTCGGCGCCACCGCGCCCGACAACCGCCAGCTTGATCTCGCTGGCAGCATATTCGTGCACCGGCAGGTCGCGCAGCACCACCGCCGAGATCGCCGCGCCACGGGCCTGGCCCAGCTTCAATGCCGAATCGGGGTTGCGGGCCATGAACACGCGTTCGATGGCCACTTCCTGCGGCTCATACTCGCGGCACAGGTCGGCCAGGCCCAGCACCAGCAGCTTCATGCGCTGCGGGAAGTCGTCAGCGCCCAGCAGCACCAGCGGCTGGTGGTGCACGTAGCTGACGCGGCCGGTGGCATCGACATCAATGATGCCGACCCCGGTCCGCTGCGAACCGGGGTCGATGCCGAGGATGCGGGTCATGCTGCACTCCTGGCGGGGCGGAACGGAATGCGCTGGCAGGCGTATGGGCTCATGACTGTCCGCGGTGACCGTTCAACGGCCCGCGCCCAGGCCGTCGAAGACGGCTCAGGCGTAGGCGTCGGCGCCGAGTTCGGCGTTGGAATACACGTCCTGCACGTCGTCCAGGTCTTCCAGCATGTCCAGCAGCTTCTTGACCTGCAGGGCGACCTCGCCCTCGACCTTGATGTCGTTGTCGGCGCGGAAGGTGATCTCGGCGTGGTCGGCGACATGGCCAGCGGCGGCCATCGCGTCCTTGACTGCGCTGAACGCGTCAGGGCTGGTGACCACATCGATCGAGCCATCGTCCGGATAGACCACGATGTCATCAGCGCCGGCCTCGATTGCCGCCTCGGTGATGGCTTCCTCGTCGGCACCCGGGGCGAAGCTGAGCACGCCCAGGCGCTTGAACATGAAGGCCACCGAGCCTTCGGTGCCCATGTTGCCGCCGCACTTGCTGAACGCATGGCGGACATCGGCCACGGTGCGCACGCGGTTGTCGGTCAGGCAGTCGACGATCACGGCCACGCCACCCGGGGCGTAGCCTTCGTAGCGGATTTCCTCGTAGTCGACGCCTTCCAGTTCACCGGTGGCCTTCTTGATGGCGCGCTCGATCACGTCCTTGGACATGTTCACGGCCAGGCCCTTGTCCACCGCCACGCGCAGGCGCGGGTTGTTGTTGGGGTCGCCTCCACCGCCGCGCGCGGCAACGCCGATCTCGCGGATGATCTTGGTGAAAATCTTGCCGCGCTTCGCGTCGGACGCGTTCTTGCGGGCTTCGATGGAGGGGCCTCTACCCATGGGTGCTACCGTCTGGCTGCTTCAGGATCAAGGCGCGGATTCTACCTGATCGGGGGCGGCAACCGTGTCTAGGGCGGAGAGATGCCGTCGGGCATGGCCCGGCGAAGCGCGTGCGAACCAACGGTTCGCACCCACCAAGGCAGGACGGTTCGCACCCACCGAGGTAGGCCGGTCGCACCCACCAGGGCAGGACGGTCCGCGCCCACCGAGCCAGGGCGGTCGCCCCTACCAGATTACGCGGCGGCGGCGTCGCGGCTGTGGTCGAACTGGCCGTGGCGCAGGAAATGCGCAGTCTGCCGCGCGGCATCCGGCGACACCACGAGGCCGCTGTGGCTGGTGCGCACCACGCAATGATCGGTCAGGCCCGGCAGGCGGGTCTCGGCCAGGGCCACGGTGCCATCGGAGGCGTCGTCCATCGCGCCCAGCAGGCTGCCCAGACCATGCGGCACCGAACCGGCGATCAGCCCGACCTCGGCCTTGCCCTGCCAGTCCGGCAGGCCGTCCAGCAGCAGCTCGCTGCTGCGCCCCAGCGCCAGGCCCCAGCCATGATCGGACAACGAGCGCGCAGTGCCACTGCCGCGCAGCGGCGAGCCCAGGCAGACCACGCGCTGCACCGGCAGCTGCGGATTGCGCCGCAGCGCTTCCAGCGCCAGCAGCCCGCCCAGGCTGTGGCCGACCAAACTCAGTGGGCCGGCGTCGGCCAGCCGCTCCAGCAGCTGCGGTACGGCCACGTCCGGGCCACCGAACACCGAGGAATAACCAAACGCGTGCACCTGGAAGCCGCGCGCGCGCAGGCGCCAGGCCAGCGGCCCGACCCAGGCGCGGGCATTCCAGATGCCATGCAGCAGCAATACGGGGGGAGTCATGCAAACAGCCTGGCGGTCAGCGGGGCAGGAACGTACGGTGATTGAACACGCGCGCGCAGCAAGCGGCAGTGAACATCAGGCCGCGCGCGGTGCGCGGCGCAGGATGAATTCGAGATCGTTCGTGTCGCCCACCGGGAACAGGTATTCGCCGGCCTTCTCGAAACCGTAGCGGGCGTAGAAGCGCTGTGCGCCGAAGTTCTCCGACCACACGCCCAACCACAGGGTGCGCGGGCCCACGTGTTCCAGCCAGGCCAGCGCGGTTTCCAGCAGGCGGCTGCCCCAGCCGCAGCTTTGCTGCGTCTTGATCAGGTACAGGCGCTTGAGTTCGCCGTCACCGGGCTTCACGTCCGGGTGCGGCAGGCCACAGGGACCGGCGGCGGCATGGCCGACCGCCTCCCCGTCCAGCTCCAGTAGCCACACCGCGTAATCCGGGTGGGCCAGGATCACGCGCTGGCGCTCGACCGTGTAGGCCTCCTCAAGGAAGGCCTGCAGGTCCTGCGGCGGATACAGATGGCCGAAGGTTTCGGTGAACGTGCGGGCGGCCAGCGCCGACAGGGTCGGCGCGTCGTCCACGGTGGCGCGGCGGATGGAATACATGCAGCAAGTTGACGTCAGCGCGAAGGGGCGGTCAAGCCTTTTCCGACGATTCCGCTTCTTCGTCTTCCTCGTCCTCTTCCTCGTATTCCTCTTCGTCCTCGTCTTCTTCGCCTTCCTCGTCCTCGTCGTACTCTTCCTCTTCGTCGTCCTCGTAATCCTCGACGCCGAAGTCTTCTCCATCCCAACGGCCTTCGCCGTCGGCGACGAAGGTCAGGGCCATCGCGGCCGGGTTGGTACCGACGCGGACCAGCCAACCGCCGAACACGCGTGCACGCTCGGTGACCAGGTTGGCCTCGGAGCCTTCATTGCCCAGCTTTTCCCACTCCAGCGAAAACGCAAACTCGGTCATTGCCTGGATCTCCTGATCAGTTGGTCTTGGGGCGAACCTGGATGTGCACTTCGGCCAGCTGCGCGTCGACGATCGGCGACGGCGCGTCGGTCATCAGATCCTGTGCACCAGTGGTCTTCGGGAACGGGATGACGTCGCGGATCGACTCGGTGCCGGCCATCAGCGCGGCGATGCGGTCGATGCCGAAGGCGATGCCACCGTGCGGCGGCGCGCCGTAGTTCAGCGCGTCGAGCAGGAAGCCGAACTTGGCACGGGCTTCTTCGGCACCGATGCCCAGCAGCTCGAACACCGCGCTCTGCATGTCCGGACGGTGGATACGGATCGAACCGCCGCCGATCTCATTGCCGTTGAGCACCATGTCGTAGCCGCGCGAAACGGCGGTACGGGCATTGGCGCGCAGGTCGGCGATGTCGTCCACGGCCGGTGCGGTGAAGGGGTGATGCAGGGCGACGTAGCGCTGTTCTTCCTCGTCCCACTCGAACATCGGGAAGTCGGTGACCCACAGCGGCGCCCAGCCGTCGGCGACCAGGCCGAAGTCCTTGCCGGCCTTCAGGCGCAGCGCGCCCATGAAGTCGGAGACCTTGTTGTAGCCGCCGGCACCGAAGAACACGATATCGCCGTTGCCGGCGCCGACGTGGGCGACCAGCGCGGCGAACGACGCTTCGCTGAAGAACTTCTGGATCGGCGAGCTGATTTCGCCGTTGTCGGCGATCTTGATGTAGGCCAGGCCCTTGGCGCCGTACTTGGCGGCATGCGCGGCGTATTCGTCGATCTGCTTGCGCGACAGCGACGCACCGCCCGGGATGCGCAGCGCAGCGACGCGGCCCTCGGCATCATTGGCCGGGCCGGTGAACACCGGGAACTCGCTGTCCTTGACCAGTTCGGCCACGTCCACCAGCTCCAGCGCGATGCGCAGGTCCGGCTTGTCCGAGCCGTAGCGGCGCATGGCCTCGGCCCAGGTCATGCGCGGGAAGCTGGCATCCAGCTGCACGTCCACCACTTCCTTGAAGATGGCGCGGATCATGTCCTCGACGAAATCCTGCACGTCGCGCTCGCGGACGAAGGCGAATTCCATGTCCAGCTGGGTGAATTCCAGCTGGCGATCGGCACGCAGGGCCTCGTCGCGGAAGCAGCGCGCGATCTGGTAGTAGCGGTCGAAGCCGGCCACCATCAGGATCTGCTTGAACAGCTGCGGGCTCTGCGGCAGGGCGTAGAACTCGCCTGGGTGCATGCGCGCCGGCACCAGGAAGTCGCGTGCGCCTTCCGGGGTGGCCTTGGTCAGGATCGGGGTTTCGATGTCCTGGAAGCCCTTTTCGTCCAGGTGGCGGCGCAGCGCCTGCACCAGCTTGATGCGGGTGCGCTGCATGCGCTGCATTTCCGGGCGGCGCAGGTCCAGGTAGCGGTACTTCAGGCGGGTTTCCTCGCCCGGGTTCTCATGGGCGTGGAACGGCAGCGGCGCAGCCTTGTTCAGGACGGTGATGGCGGTGGCGATCACTTCCACCTTGCCGGTGCGCATCTTGTCGTTCACCGCGTGGCGGGCGCGCACGACGCCTTCCACCTGCAGCACATCCTCGTAGCCCAGCGACGCGGCCACCGCGAACACTTCGGCATTGTCGACCTCCACCGTCACCTGCACGATGCCTTCATGATCGCGGAGATCGATGAAGCAGACGCCGCCCTGGTTACGGGCCACGTCGGTCCAGCCGGCGAGGGTGACAGTCTGGCCAATCAGGGTCTCGTCGACCAGGCCGCAGAAGTGGGTACGCATGGGGGGAAGCTCCGCTGGAGAACGCCGGCACCGGATGGGGGCCGGAAAGCCTCGTATTCTGCGGCCGAGGCCCCGGCTGGGGCAAATCCGGCCAGTCACACCGGCTTGATCGTCCCCCTCCCTATAGTCGGGCACCTGCCACCGTATGGGATGCCGCCATGAAACTGCTGTCCCTGGCCAGCTTGGCCGTGACCCTCAGCCTGGGTGCGCTGGGCACCCTTGCCCTGCCCGCTCCGTCCGCCTCTGCGCAGAACGGGGTGATCCGCTGCGAAAGCCAGAGCAACCGCGAACGGGTCTGCAACACCGGCTGGCGCGGCGCGCAGCTGGTCCGCCAGTTGTCTGGCAGCCCCTGCGAGGAAGGGCGCTCCTGGGGCAGCCGCAATGGCAGCATCTGGGTCACCAACGGTTGCCGCGCCGAGTTCGTCGAGGCCCGTGGTGGCTGGGGCGGCGGCAATGGCGGTGGCTGGGGAGGCAACAACGGTCGCCCCGGCGAGACCATCCGCTGCGAAAGCCAGAACAACCGCGAGCGCAGCTGCCCGGTCGGCTGGCGCAATGCCCGCCTGGTCCGCCAGTTGTCCGGCAGCCCTTGCGACGAAGGCCGCACCTGGGGCGTGCGCAACGGCGCGGTGTGGGTCAGCAGCGGCTGCCGCGCGGAGTTCGCCGAAGCCCGCGGCTGGGGCGGTGGTGGCGGTGGCTGGGGAGGCGGCAACAGCAACTATTCGATCACCTGCAGCAGCAACAACAACCGCTCGCAGACCTGCGACTGGGACGAGCGCCAGGGCCGGCCGGTGCTGCAGCAGCAGTTGTCCGGCAGCGCCTGCCAGGAAGGCCGCAGCTGGGGCTATTCGCGTGGCCAGGTGTGGGTGAGCAACGGCTGCCGGGCGCGCTTCGGCACGCGATGAGTGCAGGGTTGGGGTCAGAGCCCTCCGCAGGAGGGATCCGACCCCGGGATCACGGCGCGGGTGCTGTGTCGTCGCCCCACGGTGCAGGCGGCAGGTCGACCGGCTTGCTCAGGTCGAACTGCACGCGGAAGCGGCGGCCATCCGGGCGCGTCAGTTCGTAGACGAACGTCTGGTCCGGATCGATCTCCATCGCCCAGGTGTTGTGCGTGGAAGCCAGCATGTCGGCACGGCGGAACATCGCCACCGAATCGGCATCGGCCGGGAACTGCTGGCGCTCGGCGGTGCCCGGCGGCGTGCTGTCGCCACCGTACAGGGTGATCGCGTCGGGGCTGCCGTCTTCGTGGCGATGGTCGTGCTTCAGCCGCAGCCCGTTCGGCGTGCGGGTCAGCACCCAGGTCCGCGAGTGGTCATCACCGACATGGAACGGGATGCGCAGCTCGTGCGCCGGGTCGGCGCAGCCGCGCACATGCATGACCAGGCGCTGCCCGGCGAACGGATCCTTGGAGGTCGGTGCAGGCGTGTCCTCCACCACCTTGCCGACGTAGGCCTGGCCGCAATGTGCGGCGACGGCGGCCATGAACGCATCGGCCGGTGCGGTCGCCAGGTCATGAGCGACTGTATCGGAGCGCTGCGTGCACGCAGCGAGGCTGAGCAGGAGGGCGGCGGTAGTGGCAACGGCAATCGGTCTCATGCCCCAACCCTAACGGCCATGGACGATGGGCGCAAACCGCGCGCCAGTCCCGCTCAGCGCTCGGCAGACGGTGCTGCCGGCAGTGCTTCGGTCGCCGCCACCGGTGCGGCCTCGCCCTCGCCGGCCGGCTCCTGCTCCACCGGATCAACGTCAAACGGTGTACGGAACACCAGCGACGGCAGCAGCGTGGTCAGCGCCGCGTACAGCAGCAGCGCACCGAACAGCACCGCCGGAATCTGGAAGCGCTCACGCATGATCGCCGCCAGCACCAGGGTGAAGATCAGCGTCGGTGCCAGCGCCAGCGAGACCCGCAGGCTGCTGCGGAAGCTCTCGCCGAACATCACCCGGCGCTGCAGCCAGACCACGCCGATGCGCAGCGGCAGCACCACCAGGGTGATCACGATGCCCAGCCCCAGCGCCTCGAAGCTCAGCGCTTCGGCGGGCACCTTGGTGCCGGCGTTGAAGAAGTAGAACGGCACGAAGAACGAGGCGAACAGGCGCAGCGCGTGCAGGTTCTCGTGCGAGGCCAGCAGCGGCATGCGCTGGTGCAGCAGGCGCGCGACCAGGCCGGCGATGAACGCGCCAACCAGGTAGTACACGCCCAGCAGGTAGGTGATGTAGGCCGCCACCATGCCGACCATCACCAGCAGCGAGAATTCCGAGCCCGGCGCGTGCGGTGCCACCCAGCGGCCCAGCGCGATGAACAGCAGCGGCAGGCCGATCATCATCGCCAGCAGTGCCAGGCTGGACAACGCCATGTGCCCTGGGTCACCGGCCTGCAGCACGATGAACAACGCCGCCAGCGCCAGCAGTTCGCCGGCGATGGCCTTGCTGGTCACCCAGAACCGCTCGTCTTCGCTGAGGCCCAGCCGCGACAGCGAGTCCATGATGAAGCCCGTGGACGGCGTCAGCAGCGCCAGCGCCAACAGGCCCGCGGCCTGCCACGGCAGCCCCGCATAGCGCCAGGCCAGCCAGCCCACGCCGAACAGCGTGCCGGTACGGATCACCAGGTGCGCCAGCAGCGGCCACATGCCACGGCGCAGCGCCTGCAGGTCCACTTCCAGGCCGGCGAACAGGAACAGCGAGGAAATGCCCAGCGTGGCCAGCAGGCCGATCACCGCATCGTGGGCCTGGTCGCCCAGCCAGAGCATGCCGATGATGCCGAACAGCAGGCAGGTCAGCGGCGCGGGCAGGCTGAAACGCTGCAGCGCGCGCGGAATCACCAGCAGCGCGAAGATCAGCAGCAGGTAGATCAGTTCATGGCTCATGGGGGACTTCCGTGTGGTTCGAACGCGCGCAGGATGCGCGCGCCGAACCGATCCGGCAAGCCACGTTTGAATGACCCCGGTTACCTCATCCGATCAACCGGTCGGCAATCCGCCCCACCTGTGCCAGCACGCTAGCGCGTTGCTCGTAGCTGATCGCGCCCGCCTGCAGATAAGCCGTCAACACCCACGGGGCGCCTCCGGCTACGGGCCACAGCACGGCGATGTCGTTGCGCGCGTCTTCACCATTGCTGCCGGTCTTGTCACCCACGCGCCAGCGCTTGCCCAGGCCCGCGCGCAGGCAGGCGTCGCCGGTTTCGTTGTCGATCAGCCAGTCGGCCAGCTGCTGCCGCGAAGCCGGTTGCAGTACCTCGCCCAACACCACGCGCTGCAGGGTCGCGGCCATCGCCGCCGGCGTGGTGGTGTCGCGCGGGTCGCCCTTGGCAAAGCTGTTCAGCTCCGGCTCCAGGCGGTCACTGCGGCTCACCGTGTCGCCGCTGGCGCGCAGGAACGCGGTCACTGCGGGCGGGCCACCGACCACGCCGAACAGCAGGTTGGCGGCGGTGTTGTCGCTGGTGATGATCGTGGCACGGCACAGGTCGCGCACGGTCATGTCCTTGCCGGCGTGGCGGCGGGTGACCGGTGCATGCGAGAGCAGATCGGCCTCGCCCACCGGCACGCGCCTGTCCAGCAATGCCGGCATGCGTTCGGCCTGGCTGAGCACGGTGGCCGCCAGCATGCTCTTGAAGGTGCTGCACATCGGGAAGCGCTCGTCCTGGCGATGACCGATGCGGCGACCGCTGGCAGTGTCCAGCAGGGTCACGCCGAGGCGTCCGGCGCAGGCCTTTTCCAGCGCGGCGAAATCACTGGCGGCGGTGATGGCGGCATCGGTGGGTGCGTTGGCGGTGGCCTTGCCCGCTGCACGTGCCAGCAGCGGCAAGGCAAGCGAGGAAGCCACGGCGGCACCACTGAACTGCAGGAATCGGCGACGGGCGAGCATGCGGGTTCTCCTGGGAGACCGCTCGATTATTGAAGCCTTGATCGGGGGCGACCAGCGCAAAAAATCTGCGAGAGACATTAGTTAAATTAATGTCTGACGCATTCAACCCCTTAATTTTCCGAAATGTTTCGTTGAAGCGTTAGGATCATCCATCACTCCAGCTCACGACTGTGCGATGTTGCACCCTACCCTGCCACTGAACGCGCTGCGCGCCTTCGAGGCCGCCGCCCGCCACCAGAACTTCACCCGTGCCGCGCTGGAGCTGTGTGTCAGCCAGGCCGCACTGAGCCACCAGATCCGTGGACTGGAGGACCGGCTCGGCATCCGCCTGTTCCATCGCCTCCCGCGCGGCGTGGCGCTCACCGATGAAGGCGCGGCCCTGTATCCGGTGCTCAACGAATCGTTCGAGCGCATCTCCGCCAGCATCGCGCGTTACACCGGCGGACCTGCGCGTGAAGTGCTGACCCTGGGCGTGGTCGGCACCTTCGCCACCGGCTGGCTGCTGCCACGGCTGGCCGCGTTCGAGGCAGCGCACCCGGACATCGAGCTGCGCCTGCAGACCCACAACAACCGCATCGACCTGGCCGGAGAAGGGCTGGACCTGGCGATCCGCTTTGGTGATGGCGACTGGCAGGGCCAGGCGTGCACGGCGATCCTCGACGCGCCGTTTGCACCGCTGTGCGCACCGGCGCTGGCGCGGCGCCTGAAACAGCCACGCGACCTGGGCACGCTGCCGCTGCTTCGTTCCTACCGCAGCGACGAATGGCCGCGCTGGCTGCAGGCGGCCGGGGTCAGCGGCGTGGAAGCGCGCGGGCCGGTATTCGATTCCTCGTTGACGGTCGCGATGGCGGCCGCCGGTGGCGCCGGTGTGGCCTTGCTGCCGCTGCGCATGTTCGAGCAGGAACTGGCCGAGGGTCGCCTGCTGCAGCCGTTCAGCACCACGCTGGAGCTGGGGCGCTACTGGCTGACGCGGTTGCGATCGCGTGCAGAGCGCGAGCCGGCCAAGCGGTTCCGCGAGTGGCTGCAGGCACAGGGCGGGTAGGCAGTGCCAGCCGCTGGCCGGCAATCCCTTGATCGTTGTGGGCGCATCGCGCTGCCGGCCAGCGGCCGGCACTACCGGTCAGGACTCGAGCAGTTCCATCCAGGCGGCTTCGGCCTTTTCCAGCTGCGCGGCGGCGGTTTCGCGATCGCGGCCAAGCACGGCCATGCGCGTGGCATCGGCGTAGTTGGCCGGGTCGGCCAGCTGGCGGTCCAGCTCGGCCAGGGCACCTTCCAGCTCGGCCACCTTGGCTTCAGCGGCGGCCAGCTTGTGCGGGTTCACCGGCTTCTTCTGCACCACCTGCGCCACCGGGGCGGTCTTGACCACCACCGGCTCTTCCACCTGTTCCATGCGCGCCTTGGTGCCCTGCGCCTGCGGGCGGGTACGCAGCCACGCGGCGTAGGCATCCAGGTCGCCATCGAACGGCTCGACCACGCCATCGGCCACGCGCCAGTAGGTATCGCAGACCAGGCCGATCAGATGGCGGTCGTGAGAGACCATCACGATCGCGCCTTCGAAGGTGGCCAATGCTTCGGCCAGCGCTTCGCGCATTTCCAGGTCAAGGTGGTTGGTCGGTTCGTCCAGCAGCAGCACGTTCGGCTGCTGCCAGGCGATCAGCGCCAGCGCCAGGCGTGCGCGCTCGCCACCGGAGAAGCCATCGACCGGCTCGAACGCGCGGTCACCCGGGAAGTTCCACTTGCCGAGGAAGTCGCGGAACGACTGGTTCGGTGCGTCCGGGGCGATCTCGCGGAAGTGCTCCATCGGCGACTGGCCTTCGTGCAGCGACTCCACCGTGTGCTGGGCGAAGTAGCCGATCTTCAGGTCCGGGTGCGCCATGCGCTCGCCGACGATCGGCGCCAGCTCGCCCACCAGGGTCTTCACCAGGGTGGTCTTGCCGGCACCGTTCGGGCCGAGCAGGCCAATGCGCTGGCCCGCTTCCAGACCGAAGCCGACGTTGTGCAGGATCACTGCGTCCTTGCCGTAGCCGGCCTCGACATGGTTCAGGCGGATCAGTGAGAACGGCAGCTTGGCCGGCGGCGCGAACTCGATGCGGAACTCGCGCTCGGCGCGCACTGCTTCGGTGCCGGCCAGCTTGGCCAGGCGCTTCATGCGGCTCTGTGCCTGCGCGGCCTTGCTGGCCTGTGCCTTGAAGCGGTCGATGAAGCTCTGCAGGTGGGCGCGCTCGGCCTGTTCCTTCTCGTGCGCGATCTGCTGCTGGCGCAGCTGTTCGGCGCGCTGGCGCTCGAAATCGGTATAACCGCCCGGGTAGAGCTTGGCGCCGCCGCCGTGCAGGTGCAGGGTGTGGGTGGCCACGTTGTCGAGGAACTCGCGGTCATGCGAGATCAACAGCAGGGTGCCGGGGTACTTCAGCAGCCACTGCTCCAGCCAGTACACCGCGTCCAGGTCCAGGTGGTTGGTCGGTTCGTCCAGCAGCAGCAGGTCGCTGGGCATCATCAGCGCGCGGGCCAGGTTCAGGCGTACGCGCCAGCCGCCGGAGAACGAGGACACCGCGCGGTGGTGGGTCTCGGCCGGGAAACCGAGGCCGTGCAGCAGCTTGCCGGCGCGCGCTTCGGCGTCGTAGGCCCCCATCTCGGCCATCTTCGTGTGCGCGTTGGCCACCGCCTCCCAATCTTCGCGCGCGGTTGC
Source organism: Stenotrophomonas sp. YJH_SMC_25 (assembly GCF_059369595.1). Classification (NCBI taxonomy): domain Bacteria; kingdom Pseudomonadati; phylum Pseudomonadota; class Gammaproteobacteria; order Lysobacterales; family Lysobacteraceae; genus Stenotrophomonas; species Stenotrophomonas sp. YJH_SMC_25. The sequence continues at coordinate 52,920 of NZ_JCAFSV010000019.1, forward strand.
CTCAGCCTCTTCAGCCAGCACCGCAGCCACATCGGTATCCCCGCCCAGCACAAAGCTCAGCGCCGGGTCCGGCAGCGACGGGGTTTCCTGGGCCACGCTGGCGATACGGACCTTGCCGGGCAGGTCGACGTCACCCTTGTCGGCCTCCAGCTCGCCCTTCACCGCCGCGAACAGGCTGGACTTGCCAGCACCGTTGCGGCCGACCACGCCCACCCGGTAACCGGCGTGCAGGGTCAGGTCGACATTGGACAACAGCAGCCGCTCGCCGCGGCGCAAGGCGAAATTACGAAGGGAGATCATCGGGGGAGGGGTCCATATAACCGGATGGAATGTGCTGGTGAGCACTGTTCCTGCGACGTAATTCTAGCGTTAACGAATACTTGACGCGCCCCGGGATGCGCGGCGGCAGGCCAACTCTCTCCCTCGTCGGCCCCGCGCAGCCCCCGGGCCCCACCTCCCGCCGCTGCCCTCTGCCGCTAAATGGTTGCTGCTGCAACGTTTTTTCCTGTTGCAACCATTTGACAGGCACTGAATATCCCGTTAATTCCTGCCTTGCGCACCGCAACAACCGCCGTCCGCCTCACCCCCGTGATGTCGATTCCGGTGCCACCCCCGCCAACCGGAGCCCCATCCCGATGACCCGCAAGACCAGCCTGATCGCCGCCGCCGTCGCTGTCGCACTCGGTGGCTCTCCGTTCGTTGCCGCTGCCCAGCAGGCCGGCACCGCCGCCAACACCCTGGACACGGTGATCGTCACCGGCACCCGCGTGGCCGACCGCACCGTCGCCGAATCGCAGTCGCCGATCGACATCATCACCCCTGAAGTGCTGCAGTCCACCGGCACCAGTGAACTGGCCACCGCACTGTCGCGCGCCCTGCCCTCGCTGAACTTCCCGCGCCCGGCCTTGACCGACGGCACCAGTGGCGTGCGCCCGGCGCAGCTGCGCGGCCTGTCGCCGGACCAGGTGCTGGTGCTGGTCAACGGCAAGCGCCGCCACACCTCGGCGATGATCAACGTCAACGGCAGCATCGGCCGTGGCTCGTCGGCGGTGGACATCAATGCGATCCCGATCGCCGCCATCGAGCGCGTGGAAGTGCTGCGCGACGGTGCGTCGGCACAGTACGGCTCGGACGCCATTGCAGGCGTCATCAACATCGTGCTCAAGGGCAGCGGCCGTGGCGGCAGCCTGGCCGTGGACTACGGCCAGTACTCGGCCGGTGACGGCAACAAGTACCAGCTCTCCGGCGATACCGGCGTCGAGTTCGGCAACGGCCGTGGTCGCGTGCACGTGGCTGGCCAGATCAGCCAGCAGGACGAGAGCAACCGCGCCGGCCCGTACCGCGGCGCCACGCCGAACACCGGCAACTTCCCCAGCATCGGCCAGAAGACCTTCATCGTCGGCGACCCGCGCGTGGATGCCACCGCCGCGTCGGCCAACGCCAGCTTCGACTTCAGCGACCACGTGACCGGCTACGCCAGCGCGCTGCTCAGCAACCGCGACATCACCTCGTTCGCGTTCTACCGTTCGCGCAACCACAGCGGGCAGAGCGCGCTGCTGGCGCAGACCTACCCCGACGGCTTCGTGCCGGAGATCAACCAGTATTCGAAGGACCGCTCGCTGGTGGCCGGGGTCAAGGGCAACACCGACAACGGCTGGACCTGGGACCTGAGCCTGAACCACGGTGAGAACACCCTCGACTTCCACACCCGCAACAGCATCAACTACAGCCTCGGCGCAACCAGCCCGCGCTCGTTCTACGACGGCACGCTGAAGTACCAGCAGGACATCTTCAATGCCGACCTGACCAAGTCGCTGGACTGGGGCCTGGCCTACCCGGTCACGCTGTCCTTCGGTGGTGAGTACCGCAAGGAAAAGTGGGACCAGAACCCGGGCGAACTGAACTCGTACACCGGCAGCGGCGCGCAGGGCTTCGCGGGCTTCACCCCGACCAATGAAGTGCATGCCGACCGCCACAACTACGCGGTCTATGCTGGTCTGGAAGCGGACCTGACCGAGAAGTTCTCGGCCGGCATCACCGGCCGCTACGAGGACTACTCGGACTTCGGCGACCGCTTCTCCGGCAAGCTTTCGGCGCGCTATGCATTCACCGACAAGGTCGCGCTGCGGGCCACCGCCTCCAGTGGCTTCCGTGCACCGTCGCTGGCGCAGCAGGGCTACCAGGCGGTCACCAGCCAGTTCCTCAATGGCGTATTCGTCGAGCGTGGCACCTTCCCGACCACCAGCCCGGCCGCGCAGGCGCTGGGCGCCTCGCCGTTGAAGGCCGAAACCTCCACCTCCTATAGCCTGGGCCTCGTGCTGCAGCCGGCCGACCGCCTGTATATCACCGTCGACGCCTACCAGATCGACATCGATGACCGCATCGCATTGTCGTCCAGCATCACCACCAACGCGGCCACCAGCGCGCTGCTGGGCACCCTGGGCCTGCCGCAGGTGACCGCGTTCTCCTACTTCACCAACGGCCTGGATACGCGCACCCGTGGCGTCGACTTCGTGTCCAGCTATACGGTGCCGTTCAACGCCAGCAGCCTGGAGCTGACCGCTGCGTACAGCTATAACGATACCGAAGTGCGCCGCGTTGGCGGCACCCCGCCGGTGTTCGGCACGCTGGGCCTGACCCAGTCGCTGATCGGTCGCGATGAAATTGGCCGCATCGAGGACAGCTACCCGCGCGACAAGGCGATCCTGAGCGGCACTTGGCGCTCGGACCACTGGGAACTGGGCCTGGCCGCCACCCGCTACGGCAAATTCACCGTGCGCAACTCGGCCACCGCGCTGCGTGACCAGACCTACGGCGATGCATGGGTGGTGGATGCCTCGGCCAGCTACAAGCCGAGCAGCAACTGGACCCTGACCGTGGGCGCCGACAACCTGCTGGACAAGTACCCGGACCGCACCGAAGACCTGCAGAACTCGACCTTCGGCATGCTGCCGTACAGCAACTACTCGCCGTTCGGCTTCAACGGCGCGTATGTGTACGGGCGGATCAAGTACACCTGGTAAGCGGTAACGGGCGTGCCGGGCCCTGCCCGGCGCCGCTCTGGTAGTGCCGGCCGCTGGCCGGCATCCCCTCGCCGCATCTGGAGGAGAGCCCCTTCTTGTTGAAGGGGCGCGCCGAATGCGGGGGTAGAGGAGAAATGCGTGGGCAAACCCGCCGGCCACGGCACGTGGACGGCGGGTTTGCCGTATCTGGCCGCTTCGGTGAAAATCGGGGTATCCCCCTGCTTTCTGCGAGTGCCGATGCACCATGACACCGACCTGATCAACATCGTTGCCGTTGGCCTGGGGCTCGCCTTCATCTTCGGCGCGCTGGCCAACAAGCTCCGCTTGTCTCCCCTGGTCGGTTACCTGGTTGCTGGCATCTGCGTAGGTCCGTTCACCCCCGGCTTCGTCGCCGACCAGGCGCTGGCCAACCAGCTGGCCGAACTGGGCGTGATGCTGCTGATGTTCGGTGTCGGCCTGCACTTCTCGCTGAAGGACCTGATGGCGGTCAAGGCCATCGCCATTCCCGGTGCCATTGGGCAGATCGCAGTGGCCACCCTGCTCGGCTGGGGCGTGGCCTCGCTGATGGGCTGGCCGGCCATCCATGGCGTCATCTTCGGTTTCTCGCTGGCCACCGCCAGTACCGTGGTGCTGCTGCGGGCGATGGAGGAACGCCGTCTGCTGGAGACCATGCGCGGCAAGATCGCGGTCGGCTGGCTGATCGTGGAAGACCTGGCCTGTGTGCTGGCACTGGTGATGATGCCGGTGATGGCCGGCGTGTTCGGCCCCGACGCGGCCAAGGAATCGCACTCGCTGGGCAGCGTGCTGGCCGATATCGGCTGGACCTTCGTGCAGCTGGGCCTGTTCGTGGCGGTGATGCTGGTGGTCGGGCGCCGGGTCATCCCGTGGATCCTGGAACGCATCGCCGGTACCGGTTCGCGTGAGCTGTTCACCCTGTCCGTGCTGGCGATCGCGCTGGGCGTGGCGTTCGGCTCGGCGATGCTGTTCGGCGTCTCGTTCGCGCTGGGCGCGTTCTTTGCCGGCATGCTGCTCAACGAATCGGAGCTGAGCCACAAGGCCGCGCATGATTCGCTGCCGCTGCGCGATGCGTTCGCGGTGTTGTTCTTTGTGTCGGTCGGCATGCTGTTCGACCCCAACATCATCGTGCAGCACCCGTGGCAGGTGCTGGCCACGGTGCTGATCATCATGTTCGGCAAGTCGGCCGCCGCGTTCTTCATCGTGCGTGCGTTCGGCCACCCGACCAGCACCGCGCTGACCATCTCGGCCAGCCTGGCGCAGATCGGCGAGTTCGCCTTCATCATCGCCGGCCTCGGCGTGGCGCTGCAGATCCTGCCGAAGGAAGGCCAGTCGCTGGTGCTGGCCGGGGCGCTGGTGTCGATCATGCTCAACCCGCTGGTGTTCGGCCTGCTCGACCGTTGGCAGGCCAAGCAGGAGCAGTCTCCGCAGGTACCCGAGCCGCCCGAAGCGATCGGCCCGTCGCGCGACCTGCATGACCACGCCATCGTGATCGGCTATGGCCGGGTGGGCAGCGAACTGGCGCAGGTACTGCGCGACCGTGGCGTGCCGGTGCTGGTGATCGATGACAACAAGGAACACGTCGAGCAGGCGCACGCCAAGGGCCTGGCGGCGATCCGCGGCAGTGCCGCTGCCGACCGGGTGCTGGCCGAGGCCCATCCGGAACGCGCGAAGATCGCGGTGCTGGCGATTCCGCAGCCGCTGGAAGCCGGTGAGGCACTGGCCAAGCTGCGGGCGATCAACCCGGACCTGACCCTGCTGGCGCGTGCGCACAGCGACGCCGAGGTGAAGCATCTGCTGGAGCATGGCGCCGATGGCACGGTGATGGCCGAGCGCGAGCTGGCGTATTCGCTGGCGGAGATGATCATGTCCACGCCGCCGTACCGGAACCTGGGACAGCACAGCATCCCGGTGGTGTGAGGGGTGTGCGGCAGGGCTGCGCCCTGCACCCGCCGAAGCGTCGGCAGCGGCGAAAGCAAAGGCTGGCATTCCGTGGGATGGCGGGGTGGGTCCGGTTGCGGGGGCCGCTGCAAGTACGTCCATGTAAGCTCGGTCGCCGCATCCATGCGGCTCACGCCCCCGCAACCGGACCCATCCCGCCTTCGACAGATTCCGGCGATCTGCCGGAACGGCGTTCTGCTCTGGTGGGTGTCGACCTTGGTCGACACGGCGGTGCATGGGGTCAGATCCATTTTCCGCAGGAAAACGGATCTGACCCCGGAAACAAAAAAATCCCCGGTCGACCCGCATCGACCGGGGATCTGGATCGCCACGTTGCCACGCCTTGGAGAGGCAGTTCCACCGTAGCGCATCGCGGCACCGGTGGTGATCGCCTGTGGCGATGACGACCAAGCGTGTGGCTATCAGGCGCCGGCCAGGGCCTGCTCCAGGTCGGCACGCAGGTCGCCGATATGTTCGATGCCGATCGACAGCCGCACGGTGTCTTCACTGACGCCGGCCTTGGCCAGCTCCGCCGCATCCAACTGGCGGTGGGTGGTCGAGGCGGGATGGGTGGCCAGTGACTTCGCATCGCCGAGGTTGACCAGGCGGGTGAACAATTTCAGCGCGTCAAGGAAACGTGCGCCTGCCTCGCGCCCGCCCGGCAGGCCGAAGGTCAGCACGCCCGAGCCGTGCCCACCCAGATAGCGCTGCGCGGCGGCGTGCTCGGGATCGTCGGCCAGCCCGGCATAGCGCACCCAAGCCACCTTTGCGTGTGACTTCAGGAACTGCGCGACGGCCAGTGCGTTGGCGTTGATGCGTTCCATGCGCAGGGCCAGGGTCTCGATGCCCTGCAGGATCAGGAACGCATTGAACGGCGACAACGCAGCGCCGGTATTGCGCAGCGGCACCACCCGCGCGCGGCCGATGTAGGCCGCTGGCCCCAGGGCTTCGGTATAGACCACGCCGTGGTAGCTGGGGTCGGGCTGGTTGAGCCGCGCGAAGCGTTGGGGCTGTGCGGTCCAGTCGAAGCGGCCGGAATCGATGATCGCGCCGCCGAGGCTGGTGCCGTGGCCGCCCAGGTACTTGGTCAGCGAATGCACCACGATGTCGGCGCCGTGCTCGAATGGGCGCAGCAGGAACGGCGTGGCCACGGTGTTGTCGACGATCAGCGGCACGCCAGCGGCGTGCGCGACCTCCGCAATCACAGCGATGTCGGTGACGTTGCCGCGCGGGTTGCCGATCGATTCGACGAACACCGCCTTGGTGCGCTCGTCGATCAGCGCGGCGAACGCAGAAGGATCAGCCGGATCAGCAAAGCGCGCCTGGATGCCGTACTGCGGCAGGGTGTGCGCCAGCAGGTTGAGGCTGCCGCCATACAACGCGCTGGAGGCGACGATGTTGTCGCCAGCCTCTGCAATGGTCTGGATGGCATAGGTGATCGCGGCCTGCCCCGAGGCCAGCGCCAGCGCACCGATGCCGCCTTCCAGCGCGGCCAGGCGCTGCTCCAGCACGTCGGTGGTGGGGTTCATGATGCGCGTGTAGATATTGCCCGGTACCTTCAGGTCGAACAGGTCGGCGCCGTGCTGGGTGTCATCGAAGGCATACGCCACCGTCTGGTAGATCGGCACCGCCACCGCGCGGGTAGTCGGGTCGGGACGGTAGCCGCCGTGCACGGCCAGGGTTTCCAGTTGCCACTGCGGGTCGCTCATTGCGCCAGGCTCCATCCGGGGAAACCGCCACCATAGGCCAGCCGTCGCCCGCCGCTGAAAGCTGCTGGCGATGACGTCCATACCGGGGGTTATCAGGTTGGCCGCGATTCAGGCAGCGGTCACGGGGCGTTGATAGGCTTCGCCGCCGGGCGCTCCTGCCCGGGCACGGAGGCCCCACGCGCATGCAGCCATCCCCTTGGACACCCACCGCCAACGGTACCCCGACCCAGGTCTTGTTGGTGGAGGACGACCGTCGCCTGGCCGAACTGGTCAGCGACTATCTCCACGAACATGGTTTCGCCGTGCAGCATGTGGCGCGCGGTGACCTTGCCGGCGCGGCCTGCCGCCAGCATGCGCCCGAGCTGGTGGTACTGGACCTGATGCTGCCCGGCCTCGGCGGCATCGACGTGTGCCGGCAGATCCGCAGTTTCTCCGACGTGCCGATCCTGATGCTGACCGCCTGCGAAGACGACATCGAGCAGGTGCTGGGCCTGGAATCGGGCGCCGATGACTATGTGCACAAACCGATCGAGCCGCGCCTGTTGCTGGCCCGCCTGCGCGCCCTGCTGCGCCGCCGCCATGGCAGCAGCAACACCGGCACACCCAGCCGTCTGATGCATGGCGAACTGCTGATCGACCGCATGCAGCGCGAAGTGCACCTGCACGGTCAGCCGGTCGAGCTGGGCACCACGGAATTCGAGATCCTGTGGCTGCTGGCCAGCCAGCCGGGGCAGATCCTGTCGCGCGACCAGATCCTGCAGGCGGTGCGCGGCATCGGCTTTGACGGCCTGGACCGCAGTGTCGATGTCAGCATCGGCAAGCTGCGCCGCAAGCTCGGCGATGATGCGCGCGAACCGCGGCGGATCAAGACCGTGTGGGGCCGTGGCTACCAGTTCAATCCGTCGGCCTGGACGGCATGAAGCGGCTGTTCCTGTGGTTGTGGTTTATCACGGGTGCCTGCTTCCTGGTGTCGGTGTTCTTCCTCAACCACATCCTGGACGGCATCTACACGCCCGTGCAGGATCGCGTCTTCGTCCAGCAGGTGCGTGGTCAGGTTTACGCCCTGCGCAGTGGCCTGGCCGGCCTGGATGCCGACCAGCAGCGTGAGCGCCTGCAGCAGTGGCAGCCACACTACGGCATCGCCCTGACCCTGCTCGACAAACCTCCCGCACTCGACGCGCAGGAACAGGTGGCCGTGAAGGCCGATGGTTTCATCGTGCGCGATCAATACCAGCAGGTCCTGCTGCCCATCGAGGGCAGTGATGGCCGCTGGCTGCACCTGCGCCTGCCTGGCGCGGTGCAGATGACGACGTACATGACCATCGCCGCCTACCTCAGCATCCTGCTGCTGGTGGGCGCCAGCCTGTACGCGTGGGTGCGCCTGCTCTGGCGCGACCTGGAAGCGCTGCGCCGGCATGCCGACCGCATCGGTTCGGGCGATCTGCAGGCACGTGCCCAGGTCTCGCCACGCTCGCAGATCCGGGTCATCGTCGACCACTCCAACCGCATGGCGGCACGCGTGGCCGAACTGGTGCAGCGCCAGCGCGACCTGACCCATGCGATCTCGCACGAGCTGCGCACGCCGATCGCGCGCGTGGCCTTCGGCCTGGACCTGATGCAGGACAGCGATGACCGCGAACGCCGCGAACGGCTGGCGCGGGGCCTGCACGGCGATCTGGCCGAACTCAACCGGCTGGTCAGCGAACTGCTGGCTTACGAACGGCTGGAGCATCCCAGCGAGGGCGAGCCGATGCAGCGCATCGAAGCCAACGACTGGCTGCAGGCCTGCCTGGCCGATGCGCGCCGCGATGCCGAACGTGCCGGGGTGGTACTGCGCGTGCAGCCCAGTGCGTTGCCGCGGGTGGATGCCGAACCACGCCTGCTGCAGCTGGCACTCAGCAATCTGGTGGGCAATGCGCTGCGCCATGCGCGTTCGCAGGTGGAAGTCTCGCTGGTCGGTGTCAGCGGCCGCGCCTGCCTGCGTGTGGATGACGACGGTCCCGGCATTGCCGAAGCCGATCGCGAGAAGGTGATGCGCCCGTTCACCCGCCTGGATGACAGCCGCAGCCGCGATACGGGGGGCTTCGGCCTGGGCCTGGCCATCGTCAGCCGCATTGCCGTCCGCCACGGCGGCGAGCTTCGCATCAGCCGCGCCACGTTGGGCGGCGCGCGCATGGAAATGCACTGGCCGCTGGCTGCCAGCTGAACGCCCCTGGGCGCGATTACAGTTGATTACAACTCCCGCACAACTGCGGACGGATCGGTCGCCGGCGTATCGCCACGCTAGCGACCCTGCAGCACTCGCCGGATGCGCGTGCTGCCTTCCTCCCATTGTCGAGAGTTTCCATGTCCCAGCTTCGCCGTTCCCCCGCCCTGCTCTGCCTGGCCCTGTTGCCGCTGTTCGCCGCACCGATCGCCCACGCCAAGGATGACCACTGGACCTTCGAGGTCGCTGCCGGCGGTGGCGTGGCGCCGCGCTACAGCGGCAGCGAGGAGTATCGTGCGACGCCGTCGTTGTCCTTTGATGTCACCTCGCCGGGTGGATGGTTTCTGGGCACCAGTGGCATTGGCTGGGGCACCTCCATCGGCGAGCACACCCGCGTGCGCGCGTATGTCGGCGCCAGCGGCATCCGCAAGGAAAAGGACTCGCTGCTCGGCGGTTCCGACTTCCTGCGCGGCATGGGTGATATCGATGCCCGTCCCCTGGTCGGCGTCTCGGCTGGTTATACGCTGGGCGAAGCCGTGCTGAGCGGCTCCTGGCAGTTCACCCGCAAGGACGAGGACAAGGCCGAGAACGGCCTGGCCACCCAGCAGATCCATCTGAACCTGAGCATGCCGCTGTTCGACCTGGCCGGCGGCGTGGTCAGCGGCAGCGTGTCCACCGACTACGGCAACCGCGGCTACATGCAGACCTGGTACGGCGTCAGCCCGGAACAGGCGGCGCGCACCGGCTTTGCCGAGCACAAGCCAAAGGCCGGCCTGGTCAGTGCCGGTGTCGGCCTGAAGTGGAGCCACCGCGTGGGCCGCAACGGCAACTGGTACATCTCGGCCGAAGGCACGCGCCTGCTCGGTGATGCCGCCGACAGCCCGATCGTGCAGAAGGCGAACCAGTTCGGCTTGATGAGCGGCTATACGCACCGCTTCTGAGTGAGCGCCGGGCATGGCCCGGCATACTTCGCAGGAAACGGGGCGCTGCGGCCAGGCAGCGCCCCGTGTGAATCACGCTTTGGCGAACACCAGGCGGCCGCCGTCGTTTCCGACTTCGATGGTATCGCCGTTGACGAAAGCACCCGACAGGATCTGCTGTGCCAGCGGATTCTCCAGCTGCGACTGGATTGCACGCTTCAACGGGCGTGCGCCGTAGACCGGATCGAAACCGACGTTGCCGAGCAGGTCGAACGCCGCATCGGAGACCGCCAGCTTCAATCCGCGCTCGGCCAGCCGCTTCTCAAGCCCACGCATCTGGATGCGCGCGATCTGCTTGATCTGCTGCTTGTCCAGCGGGTGGAACACCACGATGTCGTCCAGGCGGTTGATGAACTCCGGACGGAAGTGCGCCTGTACCACGCCCATCACCGCCGCCTTCATCTGCGTGTAGGCCTCCGGACTGTCGTCGGCGCTCATGTCCTGGATCTGGTGCGAGCCCAGGTTCGAGGTCATCACGATGACGGTGTTGCGGAAGTCCACGGTGCGGCCCTGTCCATCGGTCAGGCGGCCATCGTCCAGCACCTGCAGCAGGATGTTGAACACATCCGGATGCGCCTTCTCCACTTCGTCCAGCAGGATCAGCGAGTACGGACGGCGACGCACGGCCTCGGTCAGGTAGCCACCTTCCTCGTAGCCCACGTAACCCGGAGGCGCGCCGATCAGACGGGCGACGCTGTGCTTCTCCATGAACTCGCTCATGTCGATGCGGATCATCGCGTCGGCGCTGTCGAACAGGAATTCGGCCAGCGACTTGCACAGCTCGGTCTTGCCGACGCCGGTCGGGCCGAGGAACAGGAACGAGCCGGCCGGGCGATTCGGATCGGACAGGCCTGCACGCGAGCGGCGCACGGCATCGGAGACGACCTTGATCGCTTCCTCCTGGCCGACCACGCGGTTGTGCAGCACCTCTTCCATGCGCAACAGCTTGTCGCGCTCGCCTTCGAGCATCTTGTTGACCGGGATGCCGGTCCAGCGCGATACGACCTCGGCGATCTCCTCGTCGGTCACGCGGTCCTGCACCAGCTTGAAGTCCTTGTGCTCGGCCTCCTGGGCCGCGGCCAGCTGCTTTTCCAGCTGCGGCAGCAGCCCGTACTGGATCTCGCTCATCTTGGCGAAATCCTGGCGGCGCTGCGCGGCCTCCAGCTCCAGCTTGGCCTGCTCGACCTGTTCCTTGATCTTGGTCGCGCCCTGCAGCGCGGCCTTCTCCGACTTCCAGATTTCATTGAGGTCGGAGAACTCGCGCTCCAGCCCGTCGATGTCGTTTTCCAGGTCGGCCAGGCGCTGCCGCGAGGCTTCGTCCTTCTCCTTCTTCAGCATCTCGCGCTGGATCTTCAGCTGGATCACCCGGCGCTCAAGGCGGTCCAGCTCTTCCGGCTTGGAGTCGATCTCCATGCGCAGTCGCGAGGCGGCTTCGTCCATCAGGTCGATGGCCTTGTCTGGCAGCTGGCGGTCGGTGATGTAGCGGTTGGACAACGTCGCAGCAGCCACGATGGCCGGATCGGTGATCTCCACGCCGTGGTGCACCGCGTACTTTTCCTTCAGGCCGCGCAGGATCGCGATGGTGTCCTCCACCGACGGCTCGCCCACGAACACCTTCTGGAAGCGACGCTCCAGCGCAGCATCCTTCTCGATGTACTTGCGGTATTCGTCCAGCGTGGTGGCGCCGATGCAGTGCAGCTCGCCGCGTGCCAGCGCTGGCTTCAGCATGTTGCCGGCATCCATCGCGCCATCGGCCTTGCCGGCGCCGACCATGGTGTGCAGTTCGTCGATGAACAGGATGATCTGGCCCTCGTTCTTGGCCAGGTCGTTGAGCACGCCCTTCAGGCGCTCCTCGAATTCGCCGCGGAACTTGGCCCCGGCAATCAACGCGCCCATGTCCAGCGACAGCACGCGCTTGCCGCGCAGGCCCTCGGGTACTTCGTCGTTGATGATGCGCTGGGCCAGTCCTTCCACGATCGCGGTCTTGCCCACGCCGGGTTCGCCGATCAGCACCGGGTTGTTCTTGGTCCGGCGCTGCAGCACCTGGATGGTGCGGCGGATTTCCTCGTCACGGCCGATCACCGGGTCGAGCTTGCCGCTCTCGGCACGCGCGGTCAGGTCGATGGTGTATTTCTCCAGCGCCTGGCGCTGTTCCTCGGCATTCTCCGACTGCACGTTCTCGCCGCCGCGCAGCTTGTCGATGGCCGCCTGCAGGCGGGTCTTGTCGGCACCGGCGGCGCGCAGCGCCATGCCCAGCGTGCCGCCGTCGTCCAGCGCCGCCAGCACGAACCACTCACTGGCAATGAAGGCATCCCCGTGCTGCTGGGCCAGCTTGTCGGTCTGGTTCAGCAGGCGCCCCAGGTCGTTGCCCATCGAGACGTTGCCAGCCTGGCCGGACACCTTCGGCAGCGCATCCAGCGCCTCGGTCAGGCGCTCGCGCAGCACCGGCACGTTCACCCCGGCCTGGGCCAGAAGCGGACGCGTGCTGCCGCCCTGCTGGTCCAGCAGCGCGCTGAACAGGTGAACCGGTTCGATGATGCTGTTGTCGCGGCCCACGGCCAGCGACTGTGCGTCTGCCAGCGCCTGCTGGAAACGCGAGGTGAGCTTGTCCATCCGCATTGCGAATCCTCATCGGTCATCAGGGCCGGCCCGCGCCGGCGATGCTGGAAAGATGCGGTTGCCCCACCCGGTTTCAAGGGTGGCTGCGACTGCACCCCGAGGCCAGTCAGGCTTCGGCCAGCATGCCGGAACCGGTGTGGTCGGCGCGTTGATCCCGATCAGTTCTACGCAGAGAACGGGCTCAGCGGGTGATCGCGCTGCGGATCGCCCGCAGCTGCTGCTTGACCGCCCGCGCCTGGGCGGCATCCATCCGCAGCAGCGCCTTCTGCCTGATCGAGCGCGACTGCAGGGTGGGATCGACAAAGCGGTAGCGGCCGCGTTCATCGCGCTGTACCACTGGGGACTGGGCCAGTTCCGGGGTGTCCAGCAGGTGGTCGATCACCGCGACCAGGCGGTCGTTGAAGTAACCCTCGGGCCGGCCCAGGTCCACATAGGCCTGCTGGATCAGCGGATAGAAGCGTTTGTAGGCAGTAGCCGTTGCCGCCGGGTCCAGCGCGGTGAAGGCCTGCACGTAGGGCGCATAGCGCGCGCCGTTGCTGGCAGCGATGTGCTCGCCGCCCTCGCCCGGCTCGACCTGCAGGTTGCCCGGCAGCGGCCGCGCAGCCAGCGCGGTCGGCGGCACGCTGGGCTTGTCCAGGTTGTCGACCTGGGTGACCAGGCGCTGGATCAGGTGGTCGCGCAGCAGCAGGGTCAGTGGCCCCTCGCCCTGGAACAGCTGGCTCAATGCGCCCCAGGCCGCCGCATCGCTGTCGGCCAGCGTTGGCAGCGCCGGGTCGGCCGCGGCCTCGGTATCCAGCGGATGCCTGATCGGCGGTGGTGCCGGCGCGGGCTGCACGGCCGCCTGCGGTTGTGGCGGCGCGCCGGTACTGGCGGGGGTTGATTGCACCGGCACCGAAACACCGTCTGCCAGGCGCTTCAGCTGATCGCGGAACAGCCAACCACCGGCACCACCGATCACCACCACGCCCAACACCCAGGGCCATACCGCCTTTCCACTCTGCATGATGCAGCACCTCGTTCCATACGCATGGTGAAGGTGTGACCCCACCGATTGCAGCCGGTTCCCCGCCTGTTCCGCTACCGTTCGGGTTGAGGCCTGCAGCAAGGCCGTGCTCACACTTGCTTTGCATGCAGCGCGCGAGGCTGTGAGCCTTGTTCTGTGGAGGCACTGCCATGCAGTACGCGCTGTATTACTGGACCGGCATCCAGGGCCGTGGCGAGTTCGTGCGGCTGGCGCTGGAGGATGCCGGTGTCGACTACATCGACATGGCGCGGGTGCACGGCGATGCGGTGATGCAGCCGTTTCTCGATGGCAGCAGTGAAGGTGCGCAGCCCTTCGCGCCGCCATTCCTGAAGGCGGGCCGCCAGGTCATTGCACAGGTCGCCGCGATCCTGGATTTTCTCGGCCCGCCGCTGGACCTGGTGCCGCAGGCGGCCTCGCGGCGGGTGCAGGCGCTGCAGTTGCAGCTGACCATCGCTGATCTGATAGCCGAGGTGCACGATACCCACCATCCGATCGCCGCATCGAAGTACTACGAAGAGCAGAAGACCGAAGCCAAGGCGCGTGCCGCGTCACTGCGCAGCGAGCGGCTGCCGAAGTTCCTCGGCTACTTCGAGCAGGTGCTGGCCGCCAATGGTGGCCGCCACGCACTGCGCGAGCATTCCTATGTTGATCTGTCGCTGTTCCAGCTGCTGAGCGGACTGGACTACATGTTCCCGCGCCGCATGCAGGCACTGGCGCCGACCCTGCCCCTGCTGCGTGCGCTGCAGGAGCGGGTGGCAAAGCGGCCGAACATCGCCGCCTATCTGGCCTCGGAGCGGCGGTTGCCGTTCAACACCAACGGCATCTTCCGCCACTACCCGGAACTGGACGCCGAACGGTAGTGCCGGCCGCTGGCCGGCAGCTGCACGATCCGACCGAAGCCCATGAGGATGCCGGCCAGCGGCCGGCACTACCGTTGGGTCAGTTGTTTTCACCCAGCGGCTGCACCGGCTGCTTCTGCAGCGAAAGCAACCCCAGCAGCAACGCCAGTGCCACGTAAGCACCAGCGAACTGCCAGCTGATGATGCGCGCCAGGCCGTCCAGCTCCCACGGCAGGTAGATGCCACCACGCGGATCCACCGAGTGGATCAGGCCGAACAGGGTCAGCACCGCAGCCACCAGCAGGAAGCCGCAGGCACGGCGCAGGCGGCCATCGACCATCGCCGCCACCGCCGAAATCCACAGCATCGAGGTGATGATGAAGCCGTTGCCGAGGGTGAAGATCACCGCCAGCTCGGGCAGGCCATGGCCGTCGAGCTTGCTCAGCAGCTGCGGCAGCTGGTCCGGCGCGATCCAGCCGGGTGCCTTGATCGCCAGCAGGTACGCCACCGACGGCAGGAAACCGAACACCATCGCACCGGTGTGGTGACGCGGCGTGGCCTGGAAGGCTTGGGTGGTGATATCGATGGCCACGTACACGATGATCGGTGCCAGCACCGCCAGCGGCAGCCACTGCACCAGCCCGGAGATGATGCCGAGCATGCCGCCGATGCCGACGAACAGGCCGGTCAGCAGCGTGTAGCCGCTGCGCGCACCCATGTGCTTGTAGGCCGGCTGGCCGATGTACGGCGTGGTCTGCGCCACGCCACCGCAGACGCCGGCCACCAGCGTGGCCACCGCTTCCACCAGCAGGATGTCGCGGGTGCGGTAGTCGTCGCCGGCTGCGCGCGCGCTTTCAGACACGTTGATGCCGCCGACCACCATCAGCAGGCCGAACGGCAGCAGCAGCGGCAGGTAGGTCATCGCGGTGGGCAGGCCGTCGAGGAAGCCCAGTGTCGGCAGCGGCAGCACCACCTGCGGCGGCACCCACTCCGGTACATGGAAGCCGGGTGCGCCCAGCCCGGCCAGGCCGAGGCCGTAGTACAGCACGGTGCCGAACACGAAGGCCAGCAGCACGCCCGGGCCACGCACCGGCAGCTTGCCCTTGGCGATCAGCACGTACAGCAGCAAACCGAGCGTGGTGAAGCCGACCAGCGGCGAGCGCAGCGTTTCCAGCAGCGGCAGCAGGCCCATCAGCACCAGCGCGATGCCGGCGATGGAACCCAGCAGCGCGGCTCGCGGCAGCGCGCGGGTGACCGCTTCGCCGAAGAACGACAGCACGAACTTGAGCACGCCCATGATGACCAGCGCGGCCATGCCCAGCTGCCAGGTGGCGATGCCCGCAGCGTGCGGGTCCATGCCCTGCTGCTTGAACGCGAGGAAGGCCGGGCCGAGCACCAGCAGCGCCATGCCGATGCTGGTCGGTGCATCCAGGCCCAGCGGCATGGCGGTGACGTCGTCGCGGCCGGTACGCGCGGCCAGCCGGCGCGCCATCAGGGTGTACAGCAGGTTGCCGACCAGCACGCCGAAGGCGGTGCCGGGGAACATGCGGCCGAACACCACGTCGGCGGGGAACTGGAAGATCCCGACCAGGGCCATGGCGATGAAGCCGAGGATGGAGAGGTTGTCGACGACCAGGCCGAAGAAGCCGTTGAAGTCGCCGGCGACGAACCAGCGACGCGGTGCGGCGGAAGCGGGAGCGGACATGGAAGGGGCGGTGGGGGTGGGGACCGCCGATGGTAGGCCCAGCGGGGCCAGCGCGCCAATTCCGTCGTGGAATGATGGGTTCCAGCCAACGGCGGAGCCCCTCGTGGCTGGGTTGGTCGCGGACAGCGGGTTCCTGGGTTGGGCCGGTCGGGTAGATGGCGCGGGGGACGCCGTAAACCCATCCCTGAAGTGACCCCCGAGACTTGGACGGGGTCAGGCGGCCGATTGGGCCCGCTCCCGGTACTCTACCGGGCTCAGACCTTTCAGTTTCAGTTTGATGCGCTCCTGGTTGTAGTACTGGATGTATTCCACCAGCCCAGCCTCC
>NZ_JCAFSV010000020.1:0-53215 GCF_059369595.1 Stenotrophomonas sp. YJH_SMC_25
CCGTGGCGACGGGCAATGGCTTTGACCGATGTGGAGGTCTTGCAGGCCTCTTTGGCGACCTGCAGTTTGAAACGTGCGTCGTATCTGTTCATGTATCCCTCGGGGTTGGATCTGACGTCCAACTCCCGGGGGTCACTTCATGGACGGGTTTACGGCGTGTCCTGCCGGCCCACACCGCCCCGCCCAACCAGCAGAAAGCCAGAGCCGCTTTTGACGTTGCCGTTGCTGTTGCATTGAGCCGGTGCAGGGCTGCAAGCCCTGCCGAACCCCCCACTACGGTAGGGTGGGCCGATGCCGCGCTGCAGCTTGGCGCCGCCGCAGATTTGATTACACTTGAAACTTGTTTGCCCACGACTCCGGACACCCACCCATGAAGCTTGGTTCTTTGAAGGAAGGCGGCCGCGACGGCACCCTGATCGTCGTCTCGCGTGACCTGCGCCACGGCGTGCGCGCCACCGGCATTGCCGCCACCCTGCAGCAGGCTCTGGAAGACTGGAGCCACATCGCGCCGCGCCTGAACGCCCTGTACGAATCGCTCAATGCCGGCGACGCCGACGGTGTGTTCGACCTCGACCCGCAGGCCCTGGCCGCGCCGATGCCGCGCGCCTATGAATTCGTCGACGGCAGTGCCTACCTGCCGCACGTCGAGCGCGTGCGCCGCGCTCGTGGCGCCGAGGTGCCGGAGAGCTTCTACACCGATCCGCTGATGTACCAGGCCACCAGCGCCGGCTTCTACGGCCCGCGCGATGCGGTCAAGGTGGTCAGCGAGGAGTACGGTATCGACCTGGAAGCGGAGATCGTGGTGATCACCGACGACGTGCCGATGGCGGCCACCCCGGAACAGGCGGCGGGCCACATCCAGCTGGTCGGCCTGGTCAACGATGTGTCGCTGCGCAACCTGATTCCGGGCGAGCTGGCCAAGGGCTTCGGCTTCCTGCAGTCCAAGCCGCGCTCGGCGCTGTCGCCGGTGTTCGTCACCCCCGACGAACTGGGCGTTGCGTGGCAGGACAGCAAGGTGCACCTGCCGCTGCTGACCCACATCAACGGCAAGTGGTTCGGTGCACCGGAAGCGGGCGTGGACATGCAGTTCAATTTCGCCCAGTTGGTCGCGCATGCGGCCAAGACCCGTCCGTTGGGCGCCGGCACCATCGTCGGCTCGGGCACCATCGCCAATGAAGACACCAGCAAGGGTGCCTCGTGCTTCGCCGAGCAGCGCGTGGTCGAAACCCTGCGCGACGGCAAGCCGAGCACGCCGTTCATGTCGTTCGGCGACGTGGTCCGCATCGAGATGCTCGATGCCGCCGGTAACAGCATCTTCGGTGCGATCGAGCAGCGCATCGAACAGGCCGCCAAGCCCTGAGCATGGAGGCGGCCATGGAGATTCCGGTCGACGACGGCATCGTGCTGTACACCTACTGGCGATCCAGCGCCGCCTACCGCGTGCGCATCGGCCTGGAGCTGAAGGGCCTGGCCTGGGAGGCCCGGCCGGTGCATCTGGTGCGCGACGGCGGAGAGCAGCACCTGGACGCCTATCGCGCGCTCAACCCGCAGCAGCAGGTGCCGACCCTGCTGCATGAGGGGCATGTGCTGACCCAGTCGCTGGCGATCCTTGAATACCTGGACGAGCGCTTTCCGCAGGTGCCGCTGCTGCCGGCCGATGCCGCCGGCCGTGCGCGGGTGCGGGCACTGGCCCAGCTGGTGGCCTGCGACATCCACCCGATCAACAACCTGCGGGTGATGCAGTACCTGGAGCGCAGTCTGCAGCTGCCGGCCGATGCACGCACGCAGTGGACGCTGCACTGGATTGCCGAGGGCTTTGCGGCGATGGAAGCGCTGTTGGCCAACAGCCGTGACACCGGCACCTTCTGCCACGGTGACCGCCCCGGGCTGGCCGACCTCTGCCTGCTGCCGCAGCTGTACAACGCCCATCGTTTCGGCCTGGACCTTGCGCCGTACCCGACCCTTCGCCGCATCGAGGCCGCCTGTCAGGCGCTGGACGCCTTCGACCGCGCGCGCCCGGAAAACCAGCCCGACGCAGCCTGAAAGTAGAGGGACGGAGGGGATCAAGTCGCAAGTGCATTCACGACTTAATCCCCTCCGTCCCCTTTTTGCAGCAGTTGCGCGAGATCATCGCGGAACAGTGCATAGGCCCGTTCGCGGCGCGCGCCATCGCCTTGCCGCAGCACCCACGCCGGGTGCACGGTGGCGTAGCCGCGGGTGCCTTCCTCCAGCGTGTGCCAGCGTCCACGGTCGCGCGACAGATTGAAATCACGGCCAAATACCGAGGCTGCCGCGGTTGCGCCCAGGCAGACGATGAGCTGCGGCCGCACGCGCGCAATCTCGCCCATCAGCCACGGCCGGCAGGCCTGGATGTGGCGGCTTTCCGGCCGCTTGTGCAGCCTTACCTTGCCGCGCCGCTCATGGTGGAAGTGCTTCACCGCGTTGGTCAGGTACAGCGTGGCGCGATCGATTCCCAGCTCGGCCAATGCGCGGTCCAGCAACTGGCCGGCAGGGCCGGCGAACGGCTGGCCGCGCAGATCCTCGGTATCGCCAGGCTGCTCGCCGATCACCATCACCCGCGCATCGGCCGGCCCCTGGCCGAACACCGTCTGTGTGGCGGTCTCCCACAGCGGGCACTGGCGGCAGGCGCTGGCCTGCTGTCGCAGCGTCTGCAGGCTGGCGGTATCTGGGCGCGCTGCCGCAGCGTCCCCACGCATGGGAATCCTGCGCTGGGGTGCCTGCGCGGGCCGGTCATGCATTTCCTGCACGCGATCGCCCGCATCGCGCACCAGGCGCGGCAGCAGCTGCGCCTCGGGCAGGTGGCGCCAGTATCTGGCCGGCATCTCCTGCATCATCATCCGGGTGTTGAGCCGGGCCGGATTGAAGATGCTGGCGTAATAGGTCTGCCACAGGGCCTCGCGCGCATCTTCGGCCGGGGCGTCCTCGCGCCGTGCGCCGGGGCCGAAGGTCAGCGCCTGTCCATCCCACGCCACGCTGCGCGAAGGAGTGAGGATCGCCCAGCGCATGCCGGTGAAGCGGCGTGCGAAGAACGGCGCGACCCGGTCGACGATGTGGTGCTGTGGCTCGAACCAGGCGATGAACGCATCAGGTTGGCCAGGCACCTCGCGGAAGCGCACGAATGCCTTCATCTTGTGCGTGTCACGGCGGACGGCCTGGGCCAATGTCATCGCACGCAGCACATCGGCATCGGCGGGATTGGTCAGCACCGCGCGTTCGCCATGGGTGATCCGCCACAGCAGCCGGTACAGCAGTGACAGGCGCTGCGGTTCGCCATGGCACAGGCAGGTGTCGGCCAGTTCCAGGAATTCGCGCGGGACGCCGGGAACGCTTGCCTGTGCCGCCACCGGTGCCTGCTGCACCGGCGGCGCATCCAGCAGCGAAGCCTCGCCGCCTTCGAGCCAGTCCAATTGCTCGGGCCGCACGCCCCGCAGCAGCGCATCACGCGCGCCGTCGCGCCAGGCCTGCAGCGACCACGGCGGATCCACCCGCTGCGACCAGCGCGGCGCGTCAGGCTGCCGGCGGTGCATCGAACAGTGATCCCTGGCGCGGCGGCGGGGCCAGTTGTGCTCGCAGCGCGGCCGGGTCATCCAGTGCCTTGCGCGGGTGATGGTCGGCCAACAGCACGAACGGTAGCAGTTTGCTCATCGGCGCCTTCAGGCGGGCGATGTCCGCCACGCGCAGGCGCCCGTGCCGGCGCGCCATCAGCACCCGGTCTGCATTGCGCACGCCCAGGCCGGGCACCCGCAGCAGCATTTCCTTCGGTGCACGGTTCAGATCGACCGGGAAGCGTTCGGGATGGCGGATCGCCCAGGCCATCTTCGGGTCGATATCCAGATCGAGCATTCCGCCCTGGGTGGTGTCGGTGATCTCGTCCACGCCGTAGCCATAGAAGCGCAACAGCCAGTCGGCCTGGTACAGCCGGTGCTCGCGTTGCAGGGGTGGGGGCTGCAGCGGCAGCTGCCGGCTGGCATCGGGAATCGGGCTGAACGCGGAGTAGTAGACCCGGCGCATCCGGTAACTGCCGTACAGGCTGTCGGCGCTGGCCAGGATCTGCTGGTCGTTGGCCCCATCCGCGCCGACGATCATCTGCGTGCTCTGCCCGGCCGGGGCGAAACGGGGAGGGCGCGGGCGTGCGCTGCGGCTGGCCGTCGGCGCCACCGCTGCGGGGGCCTTGCGCGCCTCCTTGGCTTCCTCGATGCGCCAACGCAGTTCGCCCATCGCGCCGCGTATCGAATGCACCGTCTTCTCCGGCGCCAAGGCGCTCAGCCCGGCTTCGGTCGGCAGTTCGACGTTGATCGACAGGCGGTCGGCGTAACGCCCGGCGCTGGCCAGCAGTTCCGGCGAGGCCTCGGGAATGGTCTTGAGGTGGATGTAGCCGGCGTAGCGGTGTTCTTCGCGCAGTTGCCGGGCCACCTCCACCATCTGCTCCATGGTGTAGTCCGCATTGCGGATGATGCCGCTGGAGAGGAACAGGCCCTCGATGTAGTTGCGCTTGTAGAAGTCCAGGGTGAGCGTGACCACCTCGTCCACGCTGAAGCGCGCGCGTGGCACATTGCTGGACACGCGATTGACGCAATAGGCGCAGTCGTAGACGCAGAAGTTGGTCAGCAGGATCTTCAGCAGCGATACGCAGCGGCCATCGGGCGTATAGCTGTGGCAGATGCCCATGCCCTCGGTGCTGCCGATACCGCCGCTGGCGCGCGAATCGCGCTTGCCCGAGCCGCTGGAGGCGCAGGAGGCGTCGTATTTGGCGGCATCGGCCAGAATGGCCAGCTTGCGGATGGTTTCCATTGAGGAAACCTACGGATGAGGGGTCTCATTGGATGAGACGGCCCCTGAATTCTTCAGGAAAAGGGGACGGAGGGGATCAAGTCGTAAGTGCATATACGACTTAATCCCCTCCGTCCCCTTTTTCGTGCGGTCAGAAGCCGTGGGTGATGCTGGGTGCGCCGGCCGAGAAATCCGCGTACGGGTCATGCTCGCCGCTGCTGCCTTCGGACAGGCGGAACTTCAGCGCCAGGCCATCGCGCGAGTCGGCCGCGCGCAGCGCTTCCTCCTGCTCGATGGTGCCGGCCTTGGCCAGCCGGAACAGGCACTGGTCGAAACTCTCCATGCCCTCTTCCAGCGATGCTTCCATCGCCGCCTTGATCTCGTGCACCTGGCCGCGACGCAGCAGGTCGCGGATCATCGGCGTGTTGAGCAGCACTTCGGTGGCCGGCAGGCGACGGCCTTCCTTGTTCTTCACCAGGCGCTGGCTGATCACCGCACGCAGGTTCAGCGCCAGGTTCATCAGCACGTTCTTGTGCGCGCTTTCCGGGAAGAAGTTGAGGATGCGCTCGATGGTCTGGTCGGCGTTGTTGGAGTGCAGGGTGGCCAGGCACAGGTGGCCGGTTTCGGCAAAGGCGATCGCCGCCTCCATCGTCTCCGCATCCAGGATTTCACCGATCAGGATCACGTCCGGCGCTTCACGCATCGCGTTCTTCAGCGCGTTGTGGAAGGCATGGGTATCCAGCCCGACCTCGCGCTGGTTGACGATCGACATCTTGTGCTTGTGCAGGTACTCGATCGGGTCTTCGATGGTGAGGATGTGACCGGTGGTGGTGCTGTTGCGGTGGTCGATCATCGACGCCAGCGAGGTGGACTTGCCGGAACCGGTGGACCCCACCACCAGTACCAGCCCGCGCGGGGTCATGATGACGTCCTTCAGCACCTGCGGCAGGTTCAGCTCCTCGATGCTCGGAATCCGGCTGCGGATGGCACGGATGACCATGCCCACTTCGCCGCGCTGCTTGAACACATTGACGCGGAAGCGACCGGCATCGGGCAGGGCGATGGCCATGTTGAGTTCCAGCTCGCGCTCGAACTGCGGCACCTGGCCTTCGTCCATCAGCGAGTAGGCGATCTTCTTGACCATGCCCGGCGGCAGGCCGGTGTTGCCCAGCGGATAGAGCTTCCCCTCGATCTTGATGTAGACCGGTGCCCCGGTGGTCAGAAACATGTCCGAAGCGTTCTTTTCGGTCATCAGCTTCAGGAAGTAGCCGATATCCATTGCGAATTTTCCCCAACGAAACGGCCGACGCCCGTTGCCAGCACGGTGTCGGCTTGACGACAATGGCCGTGAACCGACAACCGGTACGGCCTCCCCAATGAAACGACTTAGCTTCGCACGAATGCGCCACAGCCTGTATGTGATGGCGTTTGCATTCGCACTGTCTGCCCCCGCCTGGGCGCAGGATGGCGCGATGGAACTGGCCCAGGCCCGGCAGGCGGTCGACAAGGCCACCCAGGCCGATGCCGACCAGTACGCCCCGGACCTGATCGGGCTGGCCCGGCAGGGGCTGGAGCAGGCCCAGCGCGCCGCCGGCGACCGCCGCGAGCGCAAGAATGCCCCGGCCATGGCCCTGCGTGCCGCCGCCGATGCCGACCTGGCCCGCGTGCGCAGCGAGGAAGCCACCGTGACCGCCCAGCTGCAGCTGCGCCGCAACGAGGTCAACCAGCTGCAACGCCAGCTGTCGACCGGGGAGGATCGCCGGTGAAGCCGATGACTGCCGCAACCCTGGCCGCGCTGCTGGCGCTGCCGACCCTGGCCGTGGCCGCCGACAACCCGATGGTGGCGCAGCTGAGCCAGCGCCTGCTGGCCATCCAGGCCAACCCGGATACCGCTGAGCTGGGCGCCTTCGAGCGCATGCAGGCCCAGCAGGCCATCGCCACCCTGGACAAGGCCAAGCGCCGCGACCAGGAGCTGGCCACCTACCTGGCCGAGCGCCGGGTGGAGATCGCCGAGACGGCCGTGCGTACCGCGCTGGCCGCCCGCGAGGTCGACCGCCTGGAGCGGACCCGCAGCGACCTGCTGATCGAGGCCAGCCGCCGCGACGCCGCGCGTGCCCGCCAGGAAGCCGAACAGCTGCGCATGCAGGCACAGATGCAGGCCGAGGAGGCTGAACGCCTGCGCCAGGCCGCCGAGGCCGAGACCCTGGCCCGCCAGGACGCCGAGAACGCCCTGACCAGCGTCGCCGGCAAGCAGCAGCAGCGCCTCAGCGCCGCCCAGCAGAACGCCGCCAAGCTCGCCCGCGAGGAAGCCGAGCTGGTGTCCGGCCAGAAGCTGCCGGGGTCGAAGTTCGATGGCCGCGGCGAGGTCTTCACCTTCCGTGGCGATGCGTTTGCCGCCGGCGCCTCCAGCCTGTCCGGCGGCGCCCGCAATCAGGCCAAGGCGTTGGCCGAATACCTGAACATCGGCAAGAAGGGCCGCCTGCGCATCGAGGCTTACGACAGTGCCAACGGCGTAGGCCAGAAGCGTGCCGAGGCCCTGCGCGATGCCCTGGTTGCGGCGGGTGTCGCGAGCAACCGGATCCAGCTTGCCGGCAAGAAGGCGGCCTCCACCCAGGCACGTTCAGCCGAGGTCATCATCGCCCCGTAATTGCTTGATATTGTTTGTTTTTCGTTGTGATGAGCATTCAGCCTGAACCCCGCCCCGGCGGGGTTCGGTCTTTTTGCCGCAGGGGTCTTGTACCCCGCCTTGAGCAGGCGTAGGGTCAATCGTCCGGGACGCAATGCCGCGGACCGGACGATGGGAGGGCCGGGCCGATGCAAGCAGGGCGCGAACCGCAGCAGATCGACGTGCGCAGGCCAGTGCCGCAGGTCGTTGCAGGCGTCCAGGTGGCCATCGACCGGCGCTCCTCCATGAACAACGCCCCGTGCCTTGCGGCCGGGGCGTTCGTGTATCTGTCGAAGGAGGTCCATCATGTTTGAAGATCAGCCCCAGAGCGAGATCGACGCACGTCGCGCGCGTGATCCGGAGTTCAGGGCGCTCCATGACCAGCACCGCAAGTTGAACAAGAAGTGCATGGACGCGGAGTTGGGTGTACTCCCGATCGATGATGTCACCCTGGGTCGCATGAAGCGCGAGAAGCTGCTGGCCAAGCAACGACTTCTGCGAATGTACGAAACACCGCTCCCAACGACGTCCCCCACGCTTTGACGCACCCCGTCACGCCCGGAACGGCGTGACCCGGCCATCGATGGCCCCGCCGGGCGCTCCTGCCCCGGCATCGCGGCACCGCCGATGAGGCGGCCGCGCCAAGGCACCACAGGCGGTGGTGCCTTGGCCTGCAGGCACAACTCACCGATGCGGGCGGTACCGGTCTCCTCGTCGATCCGGGGCCGTCCGCATCTCTTTCTGCGGGCTTGCGGCCCGTCTCCGCGCCGACCTGACATTCATCGCCATCCGACGGATAATCATCGGTCCGGCCCCCTGCGGCGCGAACCGAAAGTCCTCCGAATGCCCATTCATTCTTCCGTCCTCGAACTCATCGGCCAGACCCCGATCGTCAAGGCCCAGCGCCTGGACACCGGCGTCTGCGAGCTCTACCTGAAGCTCGAAAGCGCCAACCCGGGTGGATCGATCAAGGATCGCATCGGCCTGTCGATGATCGAGGCGGCGGAGCAGCGCGGCGACCTGAAGCCGGGTGCGACCCTGGTCGAGGGTACCGCCGGCAACACCGGGCTGGGCCTGGCTTTGGTCGCGCAGCAGAAGGGTTACAAGCTGATCCTGGTCGTTCCCGACAAGATGAGCCGCGAGAAGATCTTCAACCTGAAGGCGATGGGCGCCGAAGTCCGCCTGACCCGCTCGGACGTGGCCAAGGGCCATCCGGAGTACTACCAGGACCTGGCCAAGACCATCGCCGAGCAGACCCCGGGCGCCTACTTCATCAACCAGTTCGGCAACCCGGACAACCCGGCCGCGCATGAATTCGGTACCGGCCCGGAGATCCTGGAGCAGATGGGCGGCGACCTCGACGCCATCGTGTTCGGCTGCGGCAGCTCCGGCACCATGACCGGCCTGTCGCGTGCCTTCGCCAAGCTGTCGCCGAAGACCGAGCTGGTGCTGGCCGATCCGGTCGGCTCGATCCTGGCCGAATACATCAATGACGGCGTGCTCAACGACAAGTCGGGCAGCTGGCTGGTGGAGGGCATCGGCGAGGACTTCCTGCCGTCGATCTCCGACTTCAGCCGCGTCAAGAAGGCTTACGCCATCAGCGATGCCGAGAGCTTCCACACCGCGCGCGAGCTGTTGGGCAAGGAAGGCATCCTCGGTGGCTCGTCCACCGGCACCCTGCTGGCCGCTGCGCTGAAGTACTGCAAGGAGCAGACCACGCCGAAGAAGGTGCTGGTACTGGTCTGCGATACCGGCAACAAGTACCTGTCGAAGATGTACAACGACTACTGGATGCTGGACAACGGCTTCCTGGAGCGCCCGCAGTACGGTGACCTGCGCGACCTGATCCTGCGCCCGTACGGCCAGCGCGACACCGTGGTGATCGGCCCGAACGACCTGCTCACCACCGCCTACCAGCGCATGAAGCTGTACGACGTGTCGCAGCTGCCGGTGATGGACGGTGACCAGCTGGTCGGCATCGTCGACGAAAGCGACGTGCTGCTGCACGTCTATGGTGACGAAGCGCGCTTCCGCGACACCGTCGCCACGGCGATGGTCAGCAAGCTGGACCGGCTGGACGTGAAGTCGCCGATCGAGGCGCTGCTGCCGGTGTTCGACCGCGGCCAGGTGGCGATCGTGATGGACGGCAACGCTTTCCTGGGCCTGATCACCCGTATCGACCTGCTGAACTATCTGCGCCGTCGCGTGCAGTAAGCCGTTGATCGCAGACGTTCGCTGCTGAATCCCGGTTTATCCGCGTCAAAGGTCGTTAAGGCCGCGCTGGTAGACTTCCGCACCTTCGATGGCGCCGCGTGTCGGCGCCCCTCAGGAAAGAACATGTCCAACGCTACTTCCCAGGATCGCGCCCTGGCCCTGGCCACGCTGGCCATCCACGGCGGCCAATCGCCCGACCCCAGCACCGGCGCGGTGATGCCGCCGATCTACGCCACCTCGACCTATGCGCAGTCCAGCCCGGGCGAGCACCAGGGCTTCGAGTACTCGCGTACCCACAACCCGACCCGCTTCGCCTATGAGCGTTGCGTGGCGTCGCTGGAAGGCGGTACACGTGGCTTTGCCTTCGCCTCGGGCATGGCGGCCAGCTCGACCGTGATCGAACTATTGGACGCCGGCAGCCACGTGGTGGCGATGGACGATATCTATGGCGGCAGCTTCCGCCTGTTCGAGCGCGTGCGTCGCCGCACCGCCGGGCTGGATTTCAGCTTCGTCGACCTGACCGATCTGGCGGCATTCGAAGCCTCGATCACGCCGAAGACGAAGATGGTGTGGATCGAGACCCCGACCAACCCGATGCTGAAGATCGTCGACATCGCCGCGGTGGCCGCCATCGCCAAGCGCCATGGCCTGATCGTGGTGGTCGACAACACCTTCGCCTCGCCGATGCTGCAGCGCCCGCTGGAACTGGGCGCGGACCTGGTCCTGCATTCGGCCACCAAGTACCTCAACGGCCACTCGGACATGGTCGGCGGCATGGTGGTGGTGGGCGACAACGCCGAACTGGCCGAGCAGATGGCTTTCCTGCAGAACTCGGTGGGTGGCGTGCAGGGCCCGTTCGACAGCTTCCTGGCCCTGCGCGGCCTGAAGACCCTGCCGCTGCGCATGAAGGCGCACTGCGCCAACGCGCTGGCCCTGGCCCAGTGGCTGGACAAGCACCCGGCGGTGGAGAAGGTGATCTACCCGGGCCTGCCGTCGCACCCGCAGCACGAGCTGGCGGGCAGGCAGATGGCTGGCTACGGCGGCATCGTCTCGATCGTGCTGAAGGGCGGTTTCGAGGCGGCCAAGCGCTTCTGCGAGAAGACCGAGCTGTTCACCCTGGCCGAGTCGCTGGGCGGTGTGGAGAGCCTGGTGAACCATCCGGCGGTGATGACGCATGCCTCGATTCCGGTCGCGCGGCGGGAACAGCTGGGGATCAACGATGCGCTGGTGCGGCTGAGCGTGGGGGTGGAAGAGCTGGGTGATCTGCAGGTGGATTTGGAGAGGGCGCTGGGGGCGCAGGCAGTCTGATGGGAATTCTCTCGGTCTTCGGCAAGCATCGCTCGCTGGCTTTCGAGCTGACCCAGCGCGAAGTGCTTGGCCGCTACCGGGGCGCGAGCTTCGGTCTGCTGTGGTCACTGATAAGCCCGTTCTTGATGCTCTTGGTCTACACCATGGCGTTTGGCTACATCATGAAGGGGCGTTGGCCGGGTTCGACGGGTTCCACGACTGACTTCGCCCTCATCCTCTTCGCCGGGCTGACCGTGCATGGATTCTTTGCGGAGTGCTTCACGCGCGCGCCTCAATTGATCGTGGCCAATACCAGCTATGTGAAGCGCGTGGTGTTTCCGCTGGACATCCTTGGTTGGAGCATGACCTTCTCCGCGCTGTTCCATCTGCTGATGAACATCGTGGTCCTTCTGCTGCTGCACCTGGCAGTGAAAGGCAACATTCCTCCGACGGCACTCCTGGTGCCGGTGGTGCTGTTGCCGCTGGTGATCCTCACGGTGGGTGTGAGCTGGATCGTCTCCGCGTTGGGCGTCTATCTGCGCGACATCGGTCAGATTGCCGGTGTGATCGCCACCGCGATGCTGTTCCTCTCCTCGGCCATTGTCCCGCCGGAATCCGTGCCTGCCAGTTACCGCATCGTGTTCGAACTCAATCCGCTCACCTTCATCATCAACCAAGTGCGTGAAGTGGTGATCTGGGGACGGTTGCCTGATTGGGAGGGGTTGGGCGTCTATGCGCTGATCGCCTGCGCCGTGGCATTGGTCGGGCATCGCGTGTTCAACAAACTGCGAGTGGGGTTTGCCGATGTGCTCTGATCGTGTCGATTCGGAAGTGGTGATCGACGTCCGTGGGGTCGGCAAGAGCTACCACATGTACGAGCGCCCCTCGCACCGCCTGTGGCAGGCACTGGCCGGCAAGCGCAAGGCGTACTACAAGGACTTCTGGGCGCTGCGTGATGTCAGCTTCAGCGTGCGCCGCGGGCAGACCGTCGGCATCGTCGGTCGAAACGGCTCGGGCAAGTCCACGCTGCTGCAGATGATCGCAGGCACGCTCAATCCCACCGAGGGTTCAATATCGGTGAACGGGCGCGTCGCGGCGTTGTTGGAGCTGGGCAGTGGCTTCAATCCCGAATTCACCGGCCGCGAGAACGTATTCCTCAACGCGGCGATCCTCGGTCTTTCCCGCACGCAGATCGAGCAGCGGCTGGAGAAGATCCTTGCCTTTGCCGATATTGGCGAGTTCATTGATCAGCCGGTACGCAGCTATTCCAGCGGCATGTCAGTGCGTCTTGCTTTTGCAGTGATTGCACACGTGGATGCGGACATCCTCATCATTGATGAGGCGTTGGCGGTCGGGGATGCGTTCTTCTCGCAGAAGTGCATGCGCTTCCTGCGTGAGTTCCAGAAGCACGGAACGCTGCTGTTCGTCAGTCATGACGCGGCGGCGGTCACCAACCTGTGTGAAAACGCGGTCTGGTTGCAGAACGGCCGCATGCGCCTGTCCGGCACCTCGCAGGAGGTGATCGAGGCGTACATGACCGAGCAGCACGTGGTGGGGCGACGCGAGGTGGGCTCGGAAGAGATCGTGGTGGCGCACAAGAAACCACGCAAGATGCTCGACGATGCGGCCGATTTCCGCCAGGACGCCCTTCGCGAGGCCGGCGTGCACAACCGCATGACCCTGTTCGAGTTCGATCCGGACAATGTGGGCCAGGAGTTCGGTGCGCAGGGGGCGCGGATCGTCGACGTCCGCCTCACCGATGCAGATGGCAACCGTGTGCTGGTGTTCGAAGGCGGGGAACTTGTCCGGCTCGAGCTGCAGGTTTCCCTGCAGCAGGCACTGGACAATCTCATCGTTGGCTTCTACGTCAAGGATCGCCTTGGCCAGCGTCTGTTTGGCGACAACAGCTACTTCGCGTGCAAGGACAAGCCGGTCTCCGGTGAAGCGGGCGAGACGGTGGTGGGTACGTTTCTTTTCCGGATGCCGGTAATGCCCTCCGGCTCCTACATGATCGACGCAGCGGTTGCCTCCGGCGACCAGCATGATCATACCCAGCAACACTGGATCCACGACGCGCTGGAGTTCCGCGCGATGGACGAGACGATGCGCTTCGGGCTGCTCGGTCTGCCGATGCTGGCCATCGAAGTTTCCAAGGAGTCGAGATGATCGAGTTTACCGGTGAGCGCTTTGTTCCGACCGAACAAGGCGTGATTAGGCAGGAACACCTGCATCGCTATGCCTGGTGCCTGCCGCTGGTGAAAGGCAAGGATGTGCTGGATGTGGCCAGTGGCGAGGGCTACGGGAGTGCCATGCTGGCTGCCAATGCACGCTCGGTACGTGGCGTGGATATTTCCCATGACGCGGTGGCCCATGCGGCCGAGCGCTACGCGGCGCTGCCCAATCTCGCCTACGTGCAGGGATCTGCAGCAGCCATTCCGCTGGCCGACGACAGTGTCGATGTCGTGGTCTCCTTCGAAACCATCGAGCACCTGATGGAACAGGAGGAGATGATGGCCGAGATCCGTCGCGTGCTGCGCCCCGATGGCATAGTGGTCATGTCCTCGCCGAACAAGGAGGTCTATTCCGATCGCGCCGGGTATCACAACGACTTCCATGTAAAGGAGCTTTACCAGGCGGAATTCGAGGCGCTTGTCGGGCGCTATTTCCCTGCCTCGCGCCTGTGCGGGCACCGCATGGCCGTGTGCTCGACGATCACTCCGCTGTCGGAAGTGCAGCATGCCGAGAGTTACCAGGCGCTGACCGACACTGGTTCCGGTGTCGAGGCGCGTGTGGCCAATGTCCCGGATGCGGTCTACTTCGTGATTGTGGCGGCGGCCGATGTGTCCCTGCTGCCTGATACATCTGCCTCGATCCTCTACGCCGAGGGTGAGGATCTGTATGCACAGCAGCATGATATTGCTCGCTGGGCACAGGGCTTGGACAACGAGCGTGAAAATGCCATTGGCTGGGCGCGTTCGCTGGAAGCGGAGCTTGAGAAATCCCGCGCCGATTACCACCGCCTGGAAGGCGAGTTCGATGATCGCACGCGTTGGGCGCTGGAGCTGAATCAGATCGTCCAGGCCAGAGGCGACCACACTGTCACTGCCGAAATGCGCGCACGCAACGATGCGCTGCAGGCGCAGCTGGAACAGGCGCAGGCGCAGCTGGAACAGGCGCAGGCCGGACTGGAACAGGCGCAGAGCGAGAAGGCGGACATCGAAGCCGAACTGCGACGTCACCAGGAAGCATCGCAGTACGAAGCGGCCGAGCTGCGCCGACTGCTGCAGACGGCCCATGAGACCGTTGCCAGTCGTTCGGAAGTCAGCCGCGAACTGCAGCGGCGCTCTGGTCTCGCCTTCCGGTCCGCTCCGGAAGACACCTCCGAGCTGGAAGTACAGCGCGTCATCCGCGACTACGACGAACAGTTGGAGAGCCTGAACGAGGCCTTCGCAAAGGTGCTCGCCTCCAAGTCTTGGCGCATTACCCGTCCGATGCGTTTCGCTTCGCGCCTGCTGCGTGGGGATGTGCCGGCCATCATTGCGTCGCTCCGTGCCAGCGGTCTGGCCCGCAACCGATTGCTGGCGCCGCTGGCACGCCCGGTGCGTAACTGGCTCCTGCGCCATGACAATGCCCGCGTTGAACCGCTATCGGGTCTGGCGTTGCAGTCGGTGGTGGAAGATCCAGACGAAGTACTGAAGACCCTGTCCTTCCCGGTGCATGAATCGCCGGAAGTCAGCATCGTCATTCCCACCTACGGCAACCTGCAACACACCCTGGCCTGCCTGCGCTCCATTGCCGACCATCCGCCGGCGGTGAGCTATGAAGTACTGGTGCTGGAAGATGCCTCTGGGGATGCGGAGATCGAAAAGCTGGTCCCGGTTCCGGGTCTGCGCTTCCACCACAACCCGAAGAATCTCGGCTTCCTGCTGTCCTGCAATCAGGCGCTGGAGCTTGCACGTGGTCGCTACACCTACTTCCTGAACAATGACACGGAAGTGCGTCCGGGCTGGATGGACCAGATGCTGGATGTATTCCAGCGGATGCCCGATTGCGGCATGGTCGGTTCCAAGCTGGTCTACCCTGACGGGCGCCTGCAGGAAGCCGGTGGCATCATCTGGCGCGACGGCTCGGCCTGGAACTACGGACGCCTGAGCAACCCGGCCGACAGCCAGTACAACTACCTGCGCCCGGTGGACTACTGCAGCGGTGCCAGCCTGCTCATTCCCACCGCGCTGCTGCGTGAACTGGGCGGCTTCGATCCGGAATTCGTGCCGGCCTACTGCGAGGATTCGGATCTGGCGTTCCGCGTGCGCAAGGCAGGCTATCAGCTCTACTACTGCCCGACCTCGGAGGTCGTGCATTACGAAGGCATTTCACACGGCACCGATACCGGCAGCGGCATCAAGGCCTACCAGGTTGCCAACCAGAAGAAGCTGCGCGAGCGCTGGCAGGACGAACTGGCATGGCACGAGCCCAACGGCGAGCACGTGGTGCTGGCCCGCGATCGTGCCTGGCAGAAGGAAACGGTGCTGATCGTCGACCACTACGTGCCGCAGCCTGATCGGGATGCCGGCTCGCGGACCATGATTGCGTTCATCGACGCGCTGTTGGCACGTGGCTGCGTGGTCAAATTCTGGGCCGACAACCTGTACTTCGATCCGATCTATACCCCGCCGCTGCAGGCCCGTGGCGTGGAAGTGATGTACGGCGGCCAGTGGGTGGGCGGCTTTGCGCGCTATCTGCAGGAAAACCCGCACGTGCGCATGGTGATGCTGTCGCGCCCGCATATCGCCGGTCATTACATCGATGCCCTGCGCAAGCAGCCAGGCGTGCGCACCGTTTACTACGGCCACGACCTGCACTTCCGTCGCATGGACATGGAAGCCAAGCGGAACGGTGGCAGCGATGTCGAGGCACGTTCGATGGAACTGCTGGAGCGGCAGATGTGGAAGGCCGTCGACTGTGTCCTCTACCCATCGGCCGAAGAGGCGCAGGATGTGCACGCGCTGGAGCCCTCTGTCGATGTGCGCGCGATCCTGCCGTATGCCTTTGACCACTTCAACGATGACGCCGTGCCAGCCCAACGTGCCGGCATCCTGTTCGTGGCCGGCTTCGCCCATGGCCCCAATGTCGACGCTGCACAGTGGCTGGTCGAATCAGTGATGCCGCATGTTTGGGCGCGCCATCCCGGCGTGAAGCTGTCGCTGGTTGGGTCCAACCCGACCGACGCCGTACGTGCCCTGGCTGGCGAGCATGTCGAGGTGACAGGGTTCGTGAGCGACGATGAACTGACCGAGCGCTACGGTGCCGCGCGTGTGGCCGTCGTGCCGCTGCGGTTTGGTGCCGGCGTCAAGGGAAAGGTGGTGGAGGCCATGCAGCAGGGCTTGCCGCTGGTGACCACCGGTGTTGGCGCCCAAGGCCTGGTGGGCCTGGACGCTGTGGCTACGGTGACCGATGGCGACGAAGGCCTTGCCGCCGGGCTGGTGTCGTTGCTGGAAGATGACGCGCTGTGGCTGCAGCGTTCGCGCGCGGCAGCCCGCTACTGCCGTGGCCAGTTCTCGCGCGATGCATTGGGCCGTGCGCTGGAATCGGCATTCGCAATGGAGAAGAAGGCATGATCGTTCGTTCTCGCGCCCCCCTGCGTCTTGGCCTGGCCGGCGGTGGTACTGACGTGTCGCCGTTCTGCGACCAGTTCGGTGGCTACGTCATGAACGTGACCATCGATAAGTTCGCCTACGCGACCCTTGATGGCTCGCCCGATGGCCTGGTCGAATTCCACGCACAGGATGCCGGCGCGTGCGAGCGCCTGGATCCGGAGTCCGTCGTTGCAGACCCCGGCCCGTTGCAGCTGATGAAGGGCGTGTATCTGCGCGTCTGCAATGACTTCCTGCAGGGTGAGCGGCCGGCCATCCGTATCCGCGCGCATTCCGATGCGCCGCCGGGCTCCGGCCTGGGCTCGTCTTCGACGATGGTGGTGGCACTGGTCACGGCATTTGCCGAATACTTCTCCCTGCCGCTGGGCGAATACGAGATCGCTCAGCTGGCCTACCGCATCGAGCGCGTCGACCTGCAGTTGTCCGGTGGCAAGCAGGACCAGTACGCGGCAGCGTTCGGTGGCTTCAATTTCATGGAGTTCTACGACGCCGATCGAGTGATCGTGAACCCACTGCGCATCAAGGACTGGATCTGGTCCGAGCTCGAGGCAGGCCTGGTGCTGTATTTCACCGGCGTGTCGCGTGCATCGGCCAAGATCATCGACGAGCAGTCGCGCAACATCAAGGAAGGCAAGGCCAGTTCGCTCGATGCGATGCACCGGCTGAAGGTCGAAGCAAGCCAGATGAAGGAAGCGCTGCTGCGCGGTGATTTCGAGCGGCTGGCCCAGGTGATGCAGTCCGGTTGGGAAGCCAAGAAACTTAGTGCCAGCAGCATCTCCAACCCGATGATCGATGAGATCGAAGTGCTGGCGATGCGCCACGGCGCGCGCGCGACCAAGGTCTCCGGCGCCGGCGGTGGCGGCTTCATGATGTTCCTTTGCGATCCGGCACATCGGATCGAACTGGTGCGAGCGCTCGCGGGCGCTGGCGGCACCGTTTTTGATACACACTTCACCCACCAAGGTGCAACGGCATGGAAAATCGGATGAACGACTTCATCAAGGCCGAGTTCGGCAAGACTCTCGAGAACTTCCAGCGCATGTCGGCCGATGCGGCGCTGGCGTCGCAGATCGAGCAGGCAGTGGCACTGTGCGTGGACGCGCTGAAGGCCGGTCGCAAGATCCTCTTCGCCGGTAACGGTGGCAGTGCCGCCGATGCTCAGCACTGGGCAGGTGAACTGGTCAGCCGTTTCTACTACGACCGTCCGGGCTTGCCGGCGATTGCGCTGACCACCGACACCTCGATCCTGACCGCCATCGGCAATGACTACGGCTACGACTACACCTTCGCCCGCCAGATCGAAGCGCTCGGCCAGGAAGGCGATGTATTCGTTGCGATTTCCACCTCGGGCCGTTCGAAGAACATCATGCGCGCGCTGGACGCCTGCGAAGCCAAGGGCGCGCGCGTGATCGGCTTCACTGGCGAGCATGGCGGCGACATGAAGGATCGCTGCGACATCTGTTTCCGCGTGCCCTCCAATGAAACGCCGCGCATCCAGGAAGGCCACGAGTTCATCGGCCACCTGCTGTGTGCGCTGATCGAAAGCGAGATGTTCCCACGCTGACATGGCTGCCGACGAGATTCTGATCCTGGCCGGTGGCTTCGGCACCCGCCTGCGAAGTGAAGTGCCCGACCTGCCCAAGCCACTGGCCCCGGTGGCCGGGCGCCCGTTCCTGGCCTACCTCCTGGACCGCTATGCGGCCGCCGGCATGCGTCGTGCGATCCTGGCAACCGGCTACCTCGGTGATGTGGTGGAGCAGACCATCGGCGCCCGATGGGCGGGCATGGACGTGGTCTACTCTCGCGAGGAGACCCCGCTTGGCACCGGCGGCGCGATCGCCGCCGCGGCGCGCCTGGCGCAGGGTGAGGGGCTGCACGTCTGCAACGGCGACACCTACCTCGAGTACGCGCCGGCCGCGCTGGAAGCGGCCGCGCATGACCTGCCGATGTCGATCGCGCTTGCGCGGGTGGATGATGTCTCACGCTATGGCACGGTGGATGTGGAGCAGGGCAGGGTGCTGCGCTTCCATGAAAAGCGTCCGGGTGGTGCTGGGCTGATCAATGCCGGCAGCTATTTTCTCAGCGCGCAGGCGCTGGCCAGCCTGCCAGGCGAAGCTACGTTCTCGTTCGAGAAGCAGGTGCTGGAACCGGCGGTGGCCGCTGGCCGCGTCGGCGCGCTGGTGGAAACCGCTGCGTTCATCGACATTGGTGTGCCTGAGGATTTCCACCGGGCGCAGACGCTGTTCGGGGCCATCTGATGGCGCTGCTGCCCAACGTGCCGGGCTTCGTCGCCGGGCCAGTCGCAAGGCGGCCCGGCGCGCCGGTGCTGTTCCTCGATCGGGACGGGGTCATCAACGTCAACCACGGCTACGTGCACACCGCGGAGCGTACCGAGTGGGTCGCCGGTATCCAGCCGCTGCTGGCCCATGCCGCGCGCCGGGGTTTCCAGGTGGTGGTGGCGACCAACCAGGCCGGCATCGCACGTGGCTTCTACAGCATCGATGAATTTACCGACTACACGCACTGGCAGCACGAGCAGTTGATGCAGGCCGGCGCGCCGCTGCTGGGCACGTGGTTCTGCCCGCATCATCCGCTGGCCGGCCAGGGTGAATTCAAGATTGACTGCCTGTGCCGAAAGCCCGAACCGGGCATGCTGCTGAAGGCGATCGAGGAGTTTTCGATTGATCCGGCGCAGGCGGTATTCGTTGGCGACAAGATCTCGGATATGCAGGCGGGGGCTGCCGCAGGCATTGGGAAGCTGTTCCTGATCGCAGGCGACATCGGCAAGGGTGCTGCGCCGCAGCAGGCTATCATGGTGCCTGACCTCGCTGCGGTGCAGCGTCAGCTGTAGCGGGTTCTCCACAAGGGTAGCAATCCTGTGCTGCTAGGATGCCCTCTCCATCCTTCCAGGAGAGGGCTGTGGCGCGCTTCAGATCTGTGTCGTCGACGGGTAACTGTCTGCTTTGCAATGAGCCGGCCACTGCCTTCAGGGTGGTTGATGGCGTGCAGTATCTTGAATGTGACATCTGCGATTTCATATTCGCCGACCCGGCGCTGATAGCCTCGATCGATGCTGGCGAATCTCCCCGGGAATACGACGAGGACTACTGGCGCTCCGAACTGCAGTCGGCACGTGACCGGTCTTTCGGGTCGTCGCTGGCAAGGTTGGGGGAGGCGTTGCTCTACTGCTCCATTCCCGTCCAGCGCTTCATCGATATCGGCACGGGCCCGGGTTTTCTGCTCGATGCGGTGCAGCGCTACCTGCCGAAGAGTTCGCATTGCTTCTACGGCGTAGAGAAGTTTCCGCCCGAGCCGGCGTACCGCTCCAGCCACGCGAATTACAGGTGCGGCGATCTGGCCGACATCGGGATGACGTTCGAATGCGGTATCTGCGTGGAAGTCGTTGAACATCTGACCCCGTCGATGGCGAGTTCGTTGGCGAGTTCCCTACGCAAGGTCGCCGCTCCGGGGGCCCTGTTTCTGTTCAACACCGGACTGACCGAGTATGTACGAACCGAGGATCCGGGCTACCTGGATCCATTCCATCGCGGGCACATCACCTGCTGGTCGGAAAACGCTGCGCGCCGGCTGTTCGAGCCTCTGGGCTTCCGCGTGCTCCCGCTGCAGGGCAAGAGCTGGGCTTTCGTGGTCGAAGTCATTTCCAACGACCCGCGGCAGCAGGTTCCGCTGGCTGATCGCATCTGGTCGGCGCCGCAGGCCAACGTCGATCTTTTGACCGATGAGGACATGGGAACGGTCATGCACATCCTGGCCCGGGAGAGCGCTCGGGCATACATCTAGTCCGTCCGGCCCCTTCTGCGGTGCTGCCTCGAGGTCAGCCCCCAGGGGGGGCGCGACCACAGTGTGTCGCACTGTTACTATCTCGGTCCGGCTGCTGATGGCATCGCGGCGGAATGGCCATGTACGTGCCCGCTGTTGCCTACGGATCCTGCCGGATCGTGGGCCGCGTGGTCGCGGCGTACAGGAAGCGAGGCCTTGCGGCGGTTTGAATCAATGGAGCAGTGTGTCGATGTTTAACAAAATCCTGGCTGTAAAGCCGGTGGTGCGTCTGGTGGACCTGGCGGCCATCGCAGCGATGACGTTCGCGCTGTCCATCTACTTCTATCATCCCTATTACTTCGGCGATGAGATGTTCTCCTTCAACTTCGGAGAGCACAGCGGCAACACCCTGATAGGGGTTTTCACCGGGCTGAACAGCTACAAGCCACGCATCGTCATGAACTTCATCTGGGCGGTCATCGTCTCCCAGGATCTTCCGCGCTGGATGACCATGCTGGTCAATTGTGCGGCATTGGCAGGATGTGCCGCGCTGGTCTATGGGATCGCACGGGTGCATTTCAATGCTCGCCGAAGCGCTGCCCTGTTGGCTGCGGCGATGATGGTGGCGTGTCGTTTCAACATCATGCTGTACTTCGACTACGTTTCGGGAACGGTCGAGGCGCTCAGTCTCCTGTTCCTGCTGGCCGGTGTTGCCGTGTCCATGCCCGGTCTGGTGTTCTTGCAGCGCCAGCGCGCTTCCTGCCTGGCACTGGCGCTGCTGTTCTTCATGCTGGCGGTGTTCACCCATGAGCGCTACGCATTGGCATTGCTCGGTCTGTCCGGCGTGGCGGTGCTGCGCTGGTGGCCCATGCGCAGGACCATCGGCGCCCAGCCTCTGATCTTCGCTCTGGTCGCTGCCGTTGTCCCGCTTGGCCTGTACATCCTTGCGGTGAAAGTGCTGTCCAACCAGCCGGTGGCGATGGGGACGTCCGGACAGACCGTCAGTGTATCGATCGACACGCTGAAGGTGTCTGCGACCTATCTGGTCAATCTGTTCCTGGGCGGCAACTACGGCCCGCAGTACTTCGTTGGCATGTTCAACCATGCGGCGCCGCGCTATCTGTACGTTTTCGTGCCTCTGGCGGCAGTCTCTCTGCTGGCTTGGTGCCTGCCGTGGCTGCGTCCGCAATGGCGGTCGACGACCTTCCTGATGCCGATGCTGGCTTTCCTCGCTGCGGTTCTCGGCCTGGTTGCGATCGCGAGCTTGCCGGGTGCGGCACGGCAGGAGGCCCGTTGGATGTTCCCGGCCATGGCATTCCTGCTGCTGTTCGTCTTCGCCGGCTACCGGCACCGCGCGCAGATCATCATCCTGTCTTTGCTGGCCGTCACCCAGCTGTTCTATATGTTCTTTGGCAGCATGTGGTCGATTGCCAGCATTGCCGGTGCGCGTCTTGCTGTGTCCATCAGCGATTCACTGAGCACCCTGCGCCAGAGCGGGCACGGTGTGGTCGTGGCAGGACCCGAGCCGGATATTAGCTGGGTCCTGGGCGAGGATGGCAAGGTCTACTGCCGCCTGAACCTGCCGAAAGGCCACTGCCTGTATCCACGCGCCGAGTTCAGCAAGGGGAATGTTCGGGACTTCAGCTATGGTCTTGTCATAGGTGAGCCGAATCTTCGCGGCCGGCCGGGGTTCAGCGTGATCTCCGCTGAACAGGCGCGACGCCTGATGGACCCCGCGGCGCTGCCGGCACCGACCCGTGAACTCGGTATTGGCAAGGATTGGTCCGGTTGGGTCGGCATCGCGCCGGCGCAGGTGAGCGATGAGGGCCTGGAACTGCGGGGGTTGTCGGAAATGACTCGGCAGCAGGCTGTGACTGAACTGGACCGCCACATCGTCCTGTATACCGCACAGTCCGCGGATGGGCGGCCGGGCAAGATGCGCCTGCAGGTCAACTGGCATGGCGCGGACGGTCAGTTCATCTCCACCCAGATCGAAGTCGTGGACGTGGGGGGGGTATCCCATACCTACCCCCTTCTGGCTGTCGCCCCCAGCGGTGCGACTCAGGCCTATGTCTATGCGACGTTGCCTGATGACCACTCCGGGAAGGTGTTGCTGCGCAGCATCGGCGTGGCCGATCCCTGATCGGCCCCCGGATGGAGCTATGTTAAGATTCCAAAGCCAATGCCCTGCGCCTTGGGGGCGCGACAACCGACCGAGGCTTGGGAGCACAGCAGGTGGTGTGGAAAGTGGAGCAGGAGAAGGTTGTTCGCCTCCTCAAATCCGAGAAGCTGCGATTCCTGATCGTGGGCGCGGGCAATACCGTGATCGGCTATGCCTGCTTCTTGCTGACGTTCGCACTCATGGATCCCTGGGCAGGCCCGGTCGCCATTCTTGTCGCCGCCTATCTGGTTGCACTTCCCATTGCCTTCGTCAATCAGCGGGTGTTCGTGTTCCGTTCACGGGCGCCCTGGGTACGCGAGTTCGGCCGGTTCCTGCTGGCCAACTCCACGATCTTCGCAATCAATGTGGTAGCACTGCCGATCTGCATAAGGCTCTCTGAGGGTGACCCGCGTGTCGTCCAGGGAGTGTTCGTGATGGTTTCGACTGTCGCGAGCTATTTTGCTCACAAGTATTTCTCTTTTTCCCGGTGACCCGATGCGTCGTATTCCGTTGTTGATTCCGAGGATGCCGTCTGCGGACAAGGTGTATCCGTATCTCCGAAAGATTGACCAGAATCGGATTTACACCAACTACGGCCCTTTGAATGGCGAGTTCGAGCAACGCCTGGCCACCGAACTCGGCCAGGGGCTTGAGCCGGCCCATCTGACGACGGTCTCCAATTGCACCGTCGGCCTCGAGCTGGCCATCCAGGCGCTCGCCTTGCCTGCGGGCGCGCGGGTCCTGTTACCCTCGCTCACCTTTGTCGCCACAGCCACTGCGATTGTCAGGGTGGGGGCCACCCCGCTGTTCAGCGATATCGACCCTTCCGGCTGGTGCCTGACTCCGGCCATTGCCGAAGATGCGCTGGCGCGGGGTGAGGCCTTCGACCTGGTGATGCCGGTCAGTACATTCGGCAAGCAACACGATGTCACCGCCTGGGACGACTTCAGTGCAAAGACCGGCATCCCGGTGCTGATCGACGCGGCAGGTGCCTTCGGCAACCAGCCGATCGGCCGCACGACGGACGTTGTGTTCAGCTTCCACGCGACGAAGTCCATCGGCAGCGGTGAGGGCGGATTGATCGTGTCGTTCAATGCCGAGCGCATCCGGCGCATCCGCCAGTTGGCCAACTTCGGCATCGACGCCGCCCGCGGCGAGCTGATCGGACTGGGGACCAACGGCAAGCTCAGCGAATATCACGCTGCAGTCGGGCTGGCGGCACTGGACGAGTGGCCCGACATCGTCGAGCAGCGGCGCGAGCTGCATGCCCGCTACCTGCGTACGCTGCGGCAGGCCTGCCCGAGCGTGGGGCTGCAGGATAAGGATCCCGATGGCATCTATCCGCTGCTCCCGGTGCTCCTGCCTGACGGTGTCGACGCGCTGGCCATCGGTGGCGCATTGC
This sequence comes from Stenotrophomonas sp. YJH_SMC_25, assembly GCF_059369595.1. Classification (NCBI taxonomy): domain Bacteria; kingdom Pseudomonadati; phylum Pseudomonadota; class Gammaproteobacteria; order Lysobacterales; family Lysobacteraceae; genus Stenotrophomonas; species Stenotrophomonas sp. YJH_SMC_25. The sequence goes on from NZ_JCAFSV010000020.1 coordinate 23,955, forward strand.
GCGAGCAGGGGATCGATACCCGGCGGTGGTACTGCCCGCCGTTGCACGCGCATGGCGTGCTGGCCCATTTCGACCGCTCGGGCTCGCTGGATGTTACCGCTGCCATCGGTGACCGCATTCTCGGTCTGCCGTTCTTCGCCGGTATCACTGACGAGGAGATCGGCACCGTGGTCGATTCGCTCGCACGTGCGATTTCCACCGAGTCCGCCGGAGTCGTCCAGTGAGTACGATCAGCTACGTCATTCCGGTCTATCACAATGAAGGTTCAATTGAGCTGACCTGGGCTGCGATCCGCGACCTGTTCGCCACCAGCCTGCCCGAACACGACTACGAGATTGTGTTCGTGAATGATGGCTCCAAGGATGGCTCCCATGCGGAGATGCTGCGTGTCAGTGCGCAGGATCCGCGCGTGCGATCGATCTCCTTCACGCGCAATTTCGGTCAGCTGTCGGCTACGTTGGCCGGCTTCGACGCCGCCAGCGGCGACGCGGTCATCAACATGTCCGCAGACATGCAGGATCCGGTCGAGTTGACCGCAGAGATGATCCGCAAGTGGGAACAGGGCAATGAAGTGGTCATCGCACATCGTGCGGACCGTGAGGACAACTTCACTTCATCGATGTTTTCCCGCATTGTCTACGGCATCCTGCGCATGTCCAACCCGAACATGCCGGCGGGCGGATTCGATTTCACCCTGATGAGCCGCCGTGCACTGACGCTCTTCATGAGCATGAAGGGGCGCCATCGCTTTTTCCAGGGAGACGTGCTCTGGGCCGGCTTCCCGACCGCCTACATTCCTTACGTGCGACGCAAGCGCGAGATCGGCAAGTCGCAGTACAACTTCAGCAAGAAGCTGAAACTGGCCTTCGATTTCATCATCGACGGTTCCTACCTTCCGATCCGTCTCATGTCCTTGTCCGGCACCGTACTGGCCATGTTGGGGCTTTGCTATGCCGTCGTGATCGCGGTTTCGCGCCTGTTCGACCTGACACCGTTCTCGGGATGGGCGCCGATCATGGTGGCGATCCTGGTGGTGGGCGGCATGATCATGTTGATGCTGGGTGTCATTGGCGAATACCTGTGGCGGATCCTCGACGAGATCCGTGCCAAGCCGATGTACATCGTCCGAGAAGATACAGCTGAGAAGGCTGCCATTTCCAAGAATGAGCTGGAGCAACACTGATGAGTAACAACAACGAGCGACTGGTATCGGTCTATTCGGCCGCCCTGAACATCGACGCTTCCCGCGTGGTCGATGGCCTGCTTTACAACAGCATTCCGGAATGGGATTCGATTGCCCACATGCTGCTGGTTTCTCAGCTTGAGAATGAGTTCGATGTCATGTTCGACACCGATGACATCATCGATATGAGCTCGGTCGCCAAGGCCAAGGAAATCCTGGCGAAGCACGGCGTCGAGTTCTGACATGGCCGGTTTGCTGGAAGGAAGGGTTGCGCTTATCACGGGGGCATCCCGCGGCATTGGTGAAGCAACGGTTCATGCCTACCTGCAGCAGGGCGCGCACGTTGTGGCGACCGCCCGGGACACCGCCGCCTTGCAGCCGCTGCTCGACAGCGTGCGCACGAGCATGCCTGAGGCACGGCTGGAGGCGGTTCCGCTCGACGTGACCGATCCGGTTTCCGTGCGTGATGCCTTCCAGACCGTGTTCAAGCAGCACCGCCGGCTGGACGTGCTCGTTTCCAACGCGGGCGTCCTGCAGGATGCCCTTATCGGCATGGTCACGCCCGAGCAGATCCAGCAGGTATTCTCGGTCAATACCTATGGCGTCCTGTACTGTGCCCAGTATGCGAGCCGACTGATGGCACGCAACGGTGGCGGCTCGATCATCAATCTTGCATCAATCATCGGCGTGAATGGCAACGTTGGCCAGGCGGTCTACGGTGGCAGCAAAGCGGCCGTGGTCGGCATCACCCTGTCGCTCTCCAAGGAGCTCGCGCCGAACAACATCCGCGTCAATGCGATCGCGCCAGGATTCATCGACACGGACATGGCGCGCTCCATCGGTTCGGAGAAATATGCGGAACGCGTGGCGTCCATCGCCATGGACCGGGTGGGTGCACCGGCAGAAGTGGCCAACGTGGCAGTCTTCCTCGGATCGGATCTGGCCTCCTACGTGACCGGCCAGGTGATCGGGGTCGATGGCGGGATGCTGATCTGATGTTCGCCCGCGTACTGGAGCAGCACGGCGACCAGATTGCCGTGATCCTTCCCGGCGGAGAGTCACTGGCATACCGCGAACTGGCCGCGCGCGCGGACGCTGCGTGGGCTGCTGTCGATCCGGATTGGGGCGTCATCGCCCTTGAATGCGCCAATACGTTGGACAACCTGCTGGCCTATCTGGGCGCCCTGCGTGCAGGGCAGCCCGTTCTGCTGCTGGATGCCTCGTTGAACGACACACTGCGCGAGCAGGTCATCGATCATTACAGCATCAGCCACGTGCGCCACCCCGACGGGCAGTGGCATGCAACCGGCAGGCACGCGGCCGCTGTTTCTGCTGAACTGGCGGTTCTGCTGCCGACATCGGGCAGTACGGGATCGTCGAAGCTGGTGCGTCTCTCTGCAGGAAACCTGCAGGCCAACGCCCGGTCGATCCAGGAGTATCTTGGGATCGATGGCGCGCAGCGTGCCATCACCTCGCTGCCCATGCATTACTCCTACGGTCTGTCGGTGGTCAACAGCCACCTGTTGGCGGGTGCGACGTTGCTGCTGACAGCCGAGTCCGTGGTTTCCAGGACTTTCTGGGATTTCTTCCGGCAGCACGAGGCGACGAGCCTCTCCGGTGTTCCGACTCATTACGAGATGCTGAAGCAGTTCCGCTTCGAGCGCATGTCGCTGCCTTCACTGCAGACCATGACGCAGGCCGGAGGCCGCTTGGCCGAGTCGACCATCGAGTGGTTCCACAACCTGGCCGAGCAGCGCGGCCAGCGTTTCTTCGTGATGTACGGCCAGACCGAGGCCACGGCCCGTATTGCCTATGTCCCCCATGACGTGCTGGCCAGCAAGATCGGGTCGGTTGGTGTTGCCATTCCCGGCGGAATGCTGTCATTGGTGGACGAGCAGGGGCAGGCCATCGAGCGGGCCGGTGAGGTGGGTGAGCTGCGCTATCGCGGCGCGAACGTGATGCTGGGGTACGCCGAGGGTCCTGGAGATCTGGCGTTGGGCGACATCCAGCAGGGTGTGCTCAGTACGGGTGACCTGGCGCGTTTTGACGAAGACGGGTACTACTACGTGGTTGGCCGCTTGAAGCGGATGATCAAGGTATTCGGCAACCGCTTCGGCCTGGACGAGATGGAGTCCACGCTGCGAGCCGATGGCTGGGATGTGGTCATGACCGGACGCGATGACCTTGTTGTCGCGGTCCTTGTCCGGCCCGAGGATGATGCCTGCGAGCGTCTGAGGCAGGACATCGCAGCGCGCTACAAGCTGAATCCAATCGCGGTGAGGGTGCTGCCGGTCGACGCCATTCCGCTGTCCTCGTCGGGCAAGATTCTGTATGCAGATCTCCTTCAACAGGCCGAGGCAGGCCAAGGGGCAGCCCGTGCAACGTGATTACTTCGACCTGCCTGTCTATGGCATCGGGGCTGCCGAGAAGGAAGTCCTGCTCAAGCAGCTGCTGAGCAGCTTGACCGTGCATCATGCCGAGCACTGCGCGCCCTATGCGCGCGTGCTGCAGGCCCACGGGCATGCGCCCGGCTTGGAACAAAGCGTCGACCAGATTCCTTTCCTGCCCGTACGCCTGTTCAAGGAATTCGAGCTCAGCTCGACACCGGCCGATCAGCGCTTCAAGGTCCTCACCTCGTCGGGCACGACGTCGCAGACGGTCTCCAGGATCATCCTTGATCGCGATACGGCGGCTGCGCAAACTCGCGCGTTGGTGCTGATCATGCAGCAGTTCCTCGGCAAGGCGCGCCTGCCGATGCTCATCATCGATCACCCCGGTGTGGTAAAGGATCGCGCCAATTTTTCCGCGCGTGGCGCTGGCATTCTTGGCCTGTCCAACTTTGGGCGTGACCATACCTATGCATTGAACGACGATATGTCGATCAATCTCGATGCAGTGAATGCGTTCCTGGAGCGGCATGCCGGCCAGCGCGTGTTCCTGTTCGGCTTCACCTTCATGGTCTGGAAATACTTTGTCCAGGCGTTGAAGGGGCGCAGTGATGTTCCGCGGTTCAGTGATGCCGTACTCATCCACAGTGGTGGCTGGAAGAAACTGCAGGATGAGGCGGTAAGCAATGAAGAGTTCAAGCGGTCGCTGGCCGGGGGATTCAATATCGGTGCTGTGCACAATTTCTACGGTATGGTCGAACAGGTTGGTTCGATCTTCGTCGAGTGCGAGCACGGCCGACTGCACTGTCCTGCCTTTGCTGATGTGAGAATCCGTGCGCCGAGCACGTGGGAACCACTGCCGGCGAACGTGCCAGGTCTTATCCAGGTGCTGTCGGTGCTGCCTACCAGTTACCCGGGCCATAGCCTGCTGACCGAGGACATCGGCGAGTGGACCGGCGTGGACGATTGTCCGTGTGGCCGCCTGGGCCGCACGTTCCGCGTGCATGGCCGGGTGGCGCGCGCGGAACTGCGTGGTTGCAGCGACACCCACGCTGCCGATGCCGCAACCGCCCCCTTTGATGCACGCCCATGAGTAATTACGAGTCCCTTATTGCGACGGCCCCGGACCTGGACGTCCTGGCCGAGGCCCCCCCGCTTCCCGCGTTCGCCGAGCCCTCGGTGGCATTTGTCGATGCTCTGTCTGCAGAGCTGTTCCGCATGCCGGAGGCACGGAGTTATCCCGAGCTGAGCGCGCTGGCATTCTGGATGCGGCGCTCGAGCATCGTGCGATTGAAGGAAGCCCATGATCGCCGTCACGACGGTCATCTGTCGGTGGCACGCGGAACGGTTCTGCATTTCGCGCCTTCCAACGTGGACACGATCTTTGTCTACTCGTGGTTCATTTCGCTCCTGTGTGGTAACCGCAACATCGTCAGGTTGTCGACGAAGGCATCGGTGCAGACCGACCTGCTGGTTGCTGCCATCGGGCGGGTAAGCGCGCGTCCCGAGCATGCCGAGATTGCCAGGCGCAGCCTGATGGTGCGCTACGCGGCTGACGCCCGCACCACTGCATTGTTGTCCGCTCACTGCGATACCCGTGTTATCTGGGGCGGCGACGCGACAGTTGCAGCCATCCGTCAGGTGCCCTTGCCACCGACTGCGACCGAGATTGCATTTGCAAACAAGTTCTCGCTCGGTCTCTTCGACGCGGCCGGCTGGATCTTCGCATCGCCCGAGCAGAAGGCGCGCTGGATCGATGGGTTCTTCAACGATGCCTACTGGTTCGATCAGATGGCCTGTTCGTCGCCGCGGCTGATTCTCTGGATCGGAAGCCCGGCGCAGGTGGATCAGGCACGGGACAGCTTCTGGCCCGCACTGGAACAGAAGGTGCGGGAAAAGGGTGTTTCCTTTGGCGACGTCGACTATGTAAACAAGCGAATCGCGCAGGATGTGCTTTCCATCGAGGCCGATGTCAGCATTCCGGCGGCAAGCGGCAACGATGTTGCGCGCCTTTGGCTTGAGGTTCCGGCATTGCACGCCGATGCACACTGCGGCGCGGGGCTCTTCTTCGAGTCTCGTATTGCGCATCTGGATGCGCTTCGTCCACTGCTTTCCCGCAAGGTTCAAACGGTTTCCTACCTCGGCATGCCATCGGATCAGCTGCGTTCCTTCGTGCAGCAGGCGCCGTTGGCCGGTGTTGACCGCTTTGTTCCTGTGGGAAGCGCGCTTGATTTCAGCAATGTCTGGGATGGTTTTGATCTGATGACCGTGTTCACGCGTGAAATCACGGTCGCCTGATCGAAGTTGTACGTTCCAAACGGAGAAGACGAATGCCATTGCTTAATGATCGTGCCATCGATTCGGTGGTAATTGCCGGGGCCGGTGGCTTCGGTATGGAAGTCTTCGATTACCTCAGCGTAGATGCGCACGGAGGCGGGCCGAAGATCGCCGGATTCATCGATGACGGTGTCGACAATCCGATTCCCGCCCAGCTCGGGTCGACCCATCTCGGCGCGATCGGCGACTATCAGCCTGTGGAACGACAGGCAGTCGTCGTTGCGGTTGGTTCGGTGAAGGGGCGCCGACTCATCCTGTCACGTCTCTGGGAGCGGGGCGTGTACGTTCCCCCGTTCGTGTCGACCAGTACCGTGACCTCTCCGAATGCGCAATTTGGGGATGGTGTACTGGTGTGCCCCTTCAGCGTGATCAATCGCAATGCCGTGCTCGGCCGCGGAGTGGCGGTCAACGTGCACTGCAGCGTGGGCCACGGCGCCCAGGTCGGGGAGTTCAGCATCCTCTCCCCCTACGCTGCTCTCAATGGCGATGCATCGATCGGCGACGATTGCTTTCTGGGGACGCGCGCGACGATCTACCCCAAGACCCGTCTGGGAGCGGGGTGCATTGTCGACAGCCATACCGGTGTGCGCGCGAGTGCAGGTGATCGCCAGATGATCTCCGCGCGCGGTACCTACCAGGTGATTGCGCTCCGGACCTGACGATCCGGAGCACAATTGGCGCGGGTCAGCCCAGCGCGGCTTCCAGCTCCGGCAGGATCGCAAACAGATCCCCCACCAGGCCGATATCGGCGATCTCGAAGATCGGCGCGTCGCCGTCCTTGTTGATGGCCACGATCGTACCGGCGTCCTTGATGCCGGTCAGATGCTGGATCGCACCGCTGATACCCACGGCCACGTACAGTTCCGGCGCGATGATCTTGCCGGTCTGGCCGACCTGCAGGTCACTGGGCACGTAGCCGGCATCGACCGCGGCGCGCGAGGCACCGACAGCGGCACCGAGCTTGTCGGCCAGCTGGAAGATCACCTTGAAGTTCTCTTCCGAACCGACGCCGCGGCCACCGGAGACCACGCGCTTGGCGCTCTGCAGGTCGGGGCGGTCGCTGGCACCGGCGGCCAGGCCGATGAAGCGGGTATGGGTCGGCAGCGCGGCATCGACGCTGGCCGCTTCAATGGCGGCACTGCCGCCCTGGGCGGCTTCCGGCCACGAGGCGGCGCGCACGGTGGCGACCACGGTCTGGTCGGCCGGGGCTTCCACGGTGATGATCGCGTTGCCGGCGTAGATCGGGCGCTTGAAGGTGTGGCTGCCTTCGACGGTCATCAGGTCGGAGACCTGGTTGACGCCGAGCAGGGCGGCCACGCACGGCATCAGGTCCTTGCCGAAGGTGGTCGACGGGCCGAACACGTGGGTGTAGCCCTTGGCCAGCTGCGCGATCTGCGGTGCCAGCACCTGGGCGATGGCCTGCGCGTTGGCGGCGTTGGCCACGGTCAGGACCTTGGAGACGCCACTGATCTTCGCGGCTTCAGCGGCGACGGCAGCCGGATCGGCGGCCAGCACCACCACGTCGATGCTGGCACCGCTGATGGCGGCGGCGGCACTGACGGTCTTGGCGGTGGCGGCGTTGAGCTTGCCGTCGTGGTGTTCGGCGATGACGAGAATCTTGCTCATTACAGCAGCCCCTTCTGCTTGAGTGCGGCCACCAGTTCGGCCGCGTCCTTGACCATTACGCCCTTGCTGCGCTTGGACGGCGCGGCGTACTGGGTGGTCCTGAAGGTGTCGGCGGCTTCAACGCCGAGATCGGCCAGTTGCAGGGTCTCCAGCGGCTTGGCCTTGGCCTTCATGATGTCCGGCAGCTTGATGAAGCGCGGCTCGTTCAGGCGCAGGTCGGTGGTGACCACGGCGGGCAGGTCCACTTCCAGCGTTTCCAGGCCGGCGTCGACTTCACGGGTCACCGTAGCCTTGCCGTCCGCGATCTCGAGCTTGCTGGCGAAGGTCGCCTGCGGACGGCCCCACAGCGTGGCCAGCATCTGGCCGGTCTGGTTGGCGTCGTCGTCGATGGCCTGCTTGCCCAGGATCACCAGGTCCGGCTGCTCCTTCTCGATCAGCTTCAGCAGGGTGCGCGAGGCGGTCAGCGGCTGGATGGCCTGGTCGGTCACCACGTGGATGGCGCGGTTGGCACCCATGGCCAGGCCGTTGCGCAGGTGCGCCTGGGCGTCGGCCGGGGCGATGGTGGCGACCACCACTTCCGTGGCGATGCCTTTGTCGCGCAGGCGCAGGGCTTCTTCCAGCGCGATTTCATCGAAGGGGTTGGGGGACAGCTTGACGCCGTCGGTGACCACGCCGGAACCGTCCGGCTTGACCTGAATGCGGACGTTGTAGTCCACCACGCGCTTGTACGCGACGAGGATTTTCATCTGGTACGGGGTCCTTCAATAACGGGGAGAACGTCCGGTGCTGCAAAAGCAACCGGTTCGGGGGTGGGATCCCGATTCTAGCTGGCTTGGGTCGACCATGCGAATGCGTATGGTTTTGCTGCGGCGCGGCAAAAAAATGCCCGATCCAGCGCTCCGTTCACGCCACGCAGGCAGTCGTGAAGACGAACGACATGTATCCTGTGCCGCTGTGCCGGGGCGCCTGCAGGCGCTCCGTGGATGAATTTCGATCAGGAGAACAGGTAGTGCCCACATGGCTTGTCACCGGCGGCGCCGGATTCATTGGCGGTAACTTCGTTCTCGAGGCCGTCGCGCGCGGCGTCAAGGTCATCAACCTCGATGTGCTGACCTATGCCGGCAACCTGAAGACCCTGTCCAGCCTGGACGGCAACCCGAACCACGTGTTCGTGCAGGGTGACATCGGCGACAGCGCACTGGTCACTCGCCTGCTGGCCGAGCACCAGCCCGATGCGGTGCTGAACTTCGCGGCCGAGAGCCACGTCGACCGTTCCATCGACGGGCCGGGTGCCTTCATCCAGACCAACGTGGTGGGCACCCTGGGCCTGCTGGAGGCGGTACGTGACTACTGGAAGGCGCTGCCGGCCGAGCAGGGCGCGGCCTTCCGCTTCCTGCACGTATCCACTGACGAGGTGTACGGCACCCTGGGTGAGACCGGCAAGTTCAGCGAAACCACGCCGTATGCTCCGAATTCCCCATATTCGGCGTCGAAGGCCGCTTCGGACCATCTGGTCCGTGCCTTCCACCACACCTACGGGCTGCCGGTGCTGACCACCAACTGTTCCAACAACTACGGCCCGTACCACTTCCCCGAGAAGCTGATCCCGCTGGTGATCGCCAAGGCGCTGGCCGGTGAGCCGCTGCCGGTGTACGGCGACGGCAAGCAGGTGCGCGACTGGCTGTTCGTGTCCGATCACTGCGAGGCGATCCGCACCGTGCTGGCCAAGGGCCGGGTCGGCGAGACCTACAACGTCGGCGGCAATTCGGAAAAGCAGAACATCGAAGTGGTGCAGGCCATCTGCGCACTGCTGGACCAACGCCGCCCGCGCGCGGACGGCCAGCCGCGCAGCAGCCAGATCACCTACGTCACCGACCGCCCGGGCCATGACCGCCGTTACGCGATCGATGCCTCCAAGCTGAAGAACGACCTGGGCTGGGAACCGGCCTACACCTTCGAGCAGGGCATCACCTTCACCGTTGACTGGTACCTGGACAACCAGGAATGGGTCAACGGCGTGCTCGACGGCAGCTACCGTCTGCAGCGCATCGGCACCGCGGCCTGAACACCCAGGAGACCTCATGACCCAGCGCAAGGGCATCATCCTCGCCGGCGGCTCCGGCACCCGGCTGTATCCGATTACCAAGGGCGTAAGCAAACAGCTGCTGCCGGTGTATGACAAACCCATGATCTACTACCCGCTCAGCGTGCTGATGCTGGCGGGCATCCGTGAAGTGCTGATCATCAACACGCCGCACGAGCAGGCGCTGTTCCAGCAGCTGCTGGGCGACGGCTCGCAGTGGGGCATGGACATCCAGTACGCCGTGCAGCCCAGCCCCGATGGCCTGGCCCAGGCCTATCTGATCGGCCGTGATTTCGTCGCCGGCAAGCCGAGCTGCCTGGTGCTGGGCGACAACATCTTCCACGGCCACGGCCTGCGCGAAGTACTCAAGCGCGCCGACGAACGCGTGGACGGTTCGACCGTGTTCGGTTATTGGGTCAATGATCCGGAACGTTATGGCGTGGCCGAGTTCGATCAGAGCGGCAAGGTGATCGATCTGGTGGAGAAACCGGAAAAGCCACGCTCCAACTATGCGGTCACCGGACTGTACTTCTACGACGGCAAGGCCAGCGATTACGCGGCCGAACTGAAGCCGTCGCCGCGTGGCGAACTGGAGATCACTGATCTCAACAAGCGCTACCTGGACGAAGGCAATCTGCACCTGGAGGCCCTCGGCCGTGGCTATGCATGGCTGGATACCGGCACTCACCAGTCGCTGCTGGAGGCGTCCAACTTCATCGAGACCATCCAGACCCGCCAGGGCCTGCAGGTCTGTTGCCCTGAAGAAATCGCGTTCGGCCAAGGCTGGATCAATGCCGAGCAGCTGGAGGCGCTGGCTGCGCCGCTGATCAAGAACGGCTACGGCCAGTACCTGCACACGCTCGCCCAGCGTGGAGTCGTTCCGTGAAAGTAATTGAAACCAAGCTGCCCGGCTGCGTGGTGATCGAGCCGGCCGTGTTCGGCGATGCCCGCGGTTACTTCTTTGAAACCTGGAATGCCGAGCGTTTCGCCGCGCTGGGATTGCCGGACCGTTTCGTGCAGAGCAACGTGTCCACCTCGGCGCAGGGCGTGCTGCGTGGCCTGCATTACCAGTGGCCGCGCCCGCAGGGCAAGCTGGTCAGCGTGCTGGAAGGCGAGGTCTATGACGTGGCCGTAGACATCCGCCGCGGCTCGCCGACCTTCGGCCAGTGGGAAGCAGTGGCGCTGAGCGCTGAAAACAGGAAGCAGTTCTGGATTCCGGAAGGCTTCGCCCATGGCTTTGCCGTACTCTCCGAGCGCGCGCTGTTCAGTTATCTATGCACGGATGTATACGTCAAGGAAGCCGATGCAGGTATCCGCTGGAACGATGCTGATATTGCGGTGGACTGGCCGATCAGTGCGCCGGTGCTCTCGGCCAAGGACGAGAACGCCCCCTTCCTGAAGGACATTGCTGAAGACCGCCTGCCGGTCTACGTGCCATGACCGTGCTGGTGTTCGGTGGCAATGGCCAGGTCGGCCAGGAGCTGCTGCGCGCGCTGGCCCCGCTGGGGGCAGTGGTTGCCACCACCCGTAGCGGCCAGCTGCCCGACGGTAGCGCCTGCGAAACCGCCGATTTCTGCCAGCCCGACAGCCTGCCTGCCTTGCTGGACCGCGTGCAGCCGTCGCTGGTGGTCAATGCGGCCGCTTACACCGCCGTTGACCGCGCAGAACAGGATGTTGATGCCGCCTTCGCCGCCAACGCGCAGGCGCCGGGCGTGATCGCGCACTGGTGTGCGGCGCATGGCGTGCCGTTCGTGCATTACTCCACCGACTACGTGTTCGATGGCCAGGGCACCGCGCCCTACCGCGAGGACGAGCCGACCGCACCGCTGGGTGTCTATGGCACCAGCAAGCGCGACGGCGAGGAGGCGGTGCGTGCCGCGGGAGGACGGCATCTGATCTTCCGTACGGCGTGGGTGTATGCCTCGCACGGCGCGAACTTCCTGCGCACCATGCTGCGCGTCGGGGCCGAGCGCGATGCGTTGCGGGTGGTGGCCGACCAGATCGGTACGCCGACGCCGGCCGCGCTGATAGCTGATGTCACCTTGCAGGCGCTGCAGCACCCGGGGCAGTTGTCGGGTACGTGGCACCTGACCGCCAGCGGCCAGACCAGCTGGCATGGGTTCGCCGAAGCGATCTTCGCCGAGGCGTTGGCCACCGGCGTGTTGACCAAGGTGCCGACCGTCGAGGCGATTCCCAGTTCCGAGTATCCGACCCCGGCCAAGCGCCCGGCCTGGTCGGTGCTGGACAACCGCAAGCTGCAGCGGGATTTCGGCATCGTGCTGCCGACCTGGCAGGACGGCCTGAAACGGGTGATGGCGGAGATGGCCTGACCCGGTAGGCGGCGTGCCGACCAACGGTCGGCACCCACCCCGACCCGCGGCCGGCAGCCTCCAGCGGGCGCTGGGTCAGTTGCGCCCGTACGTATCCTCGAAGCGCACGATGTCATCCTCGCCCAGATAACTGCCTGACTGCACTTCGATCAGTTCCAGCGGCAGTTTGCCCGGGTTGCGCAGGCGGTGGGTCACGCCCAGCGGGATGTAGGTGCTCTGGTTCTCGCTGAGCAGGATCACCTCGCTGCCACGGGTCACTTCGGCGGTGCCGCTGACCACGATCCAGTGCTCGGCGCGGTGGTGATGCATCTGCAGGCTGAGCGTACCGCCGGGCTTGACCGTGATCCGCTTGACCTGGAAACGCTCGCCGTTGTCGATCGAATCGTAGGCACCCCAGGGGCGATACACTTTGCGGTGCCAGGTGGCTTCGCTGCGGCCTTCAGCCTTCAGCTTCGCCACTATCGTCTTGACCTCCTGCATGCGGTCGGCCTTGCCGACCAGCACCGCATCGTCGGTCTCGACCACGATCACGTCATCGAGGCCGACCATGGCCACCAAGCGCTGCGCATAGGCATAGGTGTTGCGGCAGTCGATGGCGATCACATCGCCCTGATGGGCGTTGCCGTCGCCGTCCTGCTGCGAGACATCGCGCAGCGCGGTCCACGAACCGACGTCGTTCCAACCGGCATCCAGCGGGATCACGACTGCATCGGCAGTCTTCTCCATCACCGCGTAGTCGATCGAGTCCGACGGCACCGCCGTGAAGGCATCCCTGTCCAGGCGGGTGAAGTCGGCATCGCGGCGCGCCTGCTGCCAGGCCTGGCGGCTGCGGGCCAGCATTTCCGGCTGGAAGCGCTCCAGCTCCTGCAGGTAACGCGACGCCTTGAATAGGAACATGCCGCTGTTCCAGTAGTACTGGCCGCTGCTGACGTAGCCGGTGGCGGTCTCCAGGTCGGGCTTTTCGACGAAGCGTTCGACGGCACGCAGGCCCTGGCCGTTGGCAGTCTTGATATAGCCGTAGCCGGTTTCCGGGCCGGTCGGCACGATGCCGAACGTGACCAGCTTGCCGGCTTCAGCGGCACTGGCGGCGGCCTGCACCGCGTTGCGGAAGGCCGCCTCGTCGGTGATTACATGATCGGAGGGCAGCACCAGCAGCAGCGCGTCGGCACCGTCACGGGTGGCCTCCAGCGCGGCCACGGCAATCGCCGGTGCAGTGTTGCGGCCAACCGGTTCCAGGATGATCGCGGCCGGCTCGGCGCCGACCTGCTGCAGCTGTTCGGCGGCAACGAAGCGGTGTTCCTCGTTGGCAATCACCAGCGGGCCACGCGCCGCCAGTGGGGCGACGCGTTGCCAGGTGGCCTGCAGCATCGTCAGCTCGCCGGCCAGTGGCAGGAACTGCTTCGGGTAGGCCTCGCGCGAAAGCGGCCATAGGCGTGTACCGGACCCACCGGACAGGATGACGGGCTGGATGCTGCTCATGCGGGCCTCGGTTACTGCTGGATCAGACGGGAGATTTCGTCGGTACGCGCCTGCATCAGTGCGGCGTCACCACGCGCTTCGACGTTCAGGCGCAGCAGCGGCTCGGTGTTGGAACTGCGCAGGTTGAAGCGCCAGTTGCCGAAGTCGGCACTGATGCCATCGGTGTGGTCCAGCGCGGGCGACTGCGCGGCGAAGTGTTCCATCACGCGCGCAACGGCAGCCTTGGCATCGGCCACCTTGAAGTTGATCTCGCCGCTGCACGGGTAGGCTGCCATGCGGTCTTCAACCCAGTCGGCCAGCGAACGGCTGCTCTCGGAAACCAGCTGGGCGATCAGCAGCCACGGAATCATGCCCGAGTCGGCATAGGCGAACTCGCGGAAATAGTGGTGTGCGCTCATCTCGCCGCCGTACACCGCGTCTTCGGCACGCATCTTTTCCTTGATGAAGGCATGGCCGCTCTTGCACTGCACCGCGACACCGCCGGCCTGCTCGACCATGTCCACCGTGTTCCAGACCAGGCGCGGGTCATGCACGATCTTGCCGCCGGGATGGCGCGCCAGGATCGCCTTGGCCAGCAGGCCGACCAGGTAGTAGCCCTCGATGAAGCGGCCGCTGTGGTCGAAGAAGAAGCAACGGTCGAAGTCACCGTCCCAGGCGATGCCGAAGTCGGCACCGTGTTCGCGCACCGCGTCGGCGGTGGCGGCGCGGTTCTCCGGCAGCAGCGGGTTGGGAATGCCGTTGGGGAAGCTGCCGTCCGGCTCGTGGCAGATGCGGATGAACTCGAACGGCAGGTGCGGTGCCAGCAGGTCGACGATGGCGCCGGCGCCGCCATTGCCCGCATTGACCACCAGCTTCAGCGGCTTCAGTTTGCTGGCATCGACGTAGCTCAGCAGATGCTGGATGTAGGCGTGCTTGTCATGCTGGGCGGTCTGCCCGGCACGCGGCGGCTGGGCCTCGGAGGAATCGGCGGCGACCGCGTCGGAAATCGCGAACAGGCCGGTATCCGAACTGATCGGCCGCGCGTTCTCCTTCACCAGCTTCATGCCGTTGTAGTCCATCGGGTTGTGGCTGGCGGTCACCATCACGCCGCCGGCCGCGCCGAGGTGATCGGTCTGGAAGTAGACCTCTTCGGTGCCGCACAGGCCGATGTCGATCACCTCGCGCCCGGTACCGCGCAGGCCTGCGGCCAGCGCATCCTGCAGTGCCGGACTGGTAAGGCGCACATCATGGCCGAGGACCACCGGGCCTGGAGCGAGCTGTGCGGCCAGGGCGACGCCGATGCGACGGGCCAGGTCCTCGTTCAGTTCTTCCGGCACACGGCCGCGGATATCGTAGGCCTTGAAAGCGGGCAGGGGCATCGAAGCAGTCCATCCGGATAGAGAAGCCTGATTATAGCGGGAGGGTCTGCAAACGGCCGGTGAGCCAGGGGCGCCCGGCCAGCAGCGTTGATTTGGGAGGGGGCAGGCCGATTCCCCGTCGATGGGCCATGGCCAGCGGGCAGTTCGCATACAATTGCGCGCTGACGACCGAGGACATGGCCCGCGTGGCCATCGCCAATTGGCCTGCTGTTCCAGAAGGATCGAGGTTTGCTTTGAAATTCACTCACGATCAGAAACGCGTGCTGGTGACCGGAGGCGCGGGCTTCCTTGGGTCGCATCTGTGCGATCGGCTCATCGCGGGCGGCCATGACGTCCTCTGCGTGGACAACTTCTACACCGGCAGCAAGGCGAACGTGGATGGGCTGCTGGGCCACCCACGGTTCGAGCTCATGCGCCATGACGTGACGTTCCCGCTCTATGTGGAAGTGGACCGGATCTTCAACCTGGCCTGCCCGGCGTCACCGATCCACTACCAGCAGGACCCGGTGCAGACCACCAAGACCAGCGTGCATGGGGCGATCAACATGCTCGGCCTGGCCAAGCGCCTGCGCGCGCGCATCCTGCAGGCCAGCACCAGCGAGGTGTACGGCGATCCGGAAATCCACCCGCAGGTGGAAGGCTACTGGGGCCGGGTCAACCCGATCGGCATCCGCAGCTGCTATGACGAGGGCAAGCGTTGCGCCGAAACGCTGTTCTTCGACTACTGGCGCCAGCATCAGCTGGAGATCAAGGTCATGCGCATCTTCAACACGTATGGTCCGCGCATGCATCCCAATGACGGCCGGGTGGTCAGCAACTTCATCGTGCAGGCGCTGAAGGGCGAGCCGATCACCATCTATGGCGATGGCAGCCAGACGCGCAGCTTCTGCTATGTCGATGACCTGATCGAGGGCATGTTGCGGCTGATGGACTCGCCGGCTGATCTCACCGGTCCGATCAATATCGGCAATCCGTCCGAGTACACCATGCTGGAACTGGCCGAGACCGTGCTCCGTCTGGTCGGCGGCGCGTCGAAGATCGAGTACCGTCCGCTCCCCTCGGATGATCCACGCCAACGCCAGCCGGATATCAGCCTGGCCAAAGCGGATCTGGGCTGGGAGCCCAAGGTCGGCCTGGAGGACGGCCTGAAGGAGACCATCGCCTATTTCCGCCATCGCTTGCAGGCCTGAGGTGGCGACGATGCGCAAGATCGTGGTGATGCCGGTCTACGAGGACCTGGAAGCCTCCTCGAAGCTTTTCGTCGAGCTCGCCCGCACCCAGGGTCCGGACACCTATGTGGTGGCCGTGGACGACGGCTCGGTGCGGCAGCCATTGCCGATCAGCGCCATTGAGGCTTCGGGGCTGGAGGGCGTGGTGATCCGCCTGCGCCGCAATGTCGGGCATCAGCGTGCGATCGCCATCGGCCTGGGCTATGTGGCCGAACACTTCGATGGCAATGACATTGTCGTGGTGATGGATTCCGATGGCGAGGATACGCCGGAGAGCATCACCGAGCTGGTGGCGGGCCTGGATTCGGCCGATGTCGACGTGGTGGTGGCCAGCCGTCGCAGCCGGGTCGAATCGCTGAAGTTCAAGTCGTTCTACATCGTCTACAAGCTGCTGTTCTCGCTGCTCAGCGGGCGCCAGATCAGCTTCGGCAACTTCATGGCGGCGAAGATGCCGGCGGTGCGCCGGTTGGCATCGATGCAGGAGCTGTGGATCCACGTTGCCGCCTGCGTGCTGGGCTCGAAGCTGCGCGTGCAGACCTGTGCGCTGGATCGTGGTCCGCGCTATGCCGGTCGCAGCAAGATGAACTTCGTCGGCCTGGCCCTGCACGGATTCCGTGCACTGATGGTGTTTGCCGAGGACGTGCTGGTACGCGTGGGCATCGCCTGCACCATGGTGGCGGCACTGTCGATCATCGGCGGGATCGTTGCCACCGGGCTGAAGATGCTGGGCTTTGCATCGCAGGGCTGGTTCTCGCTGGCATTCGGCATCCTGGTGCTGGTGTTCCTGCAGACCGCGGCACTGACGCTGATCATCCTGATGTTGTCGGGGATGATGCGCGGCGGTGGCGTCATGAGCGTGGGCAGCTATCGCGAATTCATCGACGAGGTCCTGCATGCCTGCCGCCGCAGTGGCTAAGGGTGCGCTGGGCGGACAGGCCGTCCGCTACGTGATCAATGGCCTGGTCGCCACCGCAGTGCACTATGGAGTGCTGCACTTCAACATCGAGGTGCTGCACATCCCGCTGGCCGCGATGGCCAATGCGATTGCAGCGGTCTTCGGCATCACTGTGTCGTTCCTCGGCAGCCGCTACTTCGTTTTCCATGGCAGGCAGGGCAGCCTGGCGCGGCAGGGCTCGCTGTTCCTGCTGATCTACGCCGCGATCGCCGTCCTGCATGCGCTGGTGATGTACGTCTGGGCCGATCGATGGGGCCTGGACTACCGCGCAGGGTTCGTGCTGGCGACCGGAATGCAGATGGCCGTCAGCTTCGTCGCCAACAAGTTCCTGGTGTTCAAATGAACAAATATCTGCGTGCCGCGCTGGCAACCCTTGCATTCATTGCCGCCCTGCTGCTGGTCTACTACGTCCACATGCGCCAGTTCCGCGTGAACGTGGTGCTGTATGCCAGCATCCTCGACGCGGTGATCGCAGTGGTGGTGGTGTTTGCGGGCCTGTATGCATTGAAGTGGTTCAGGGATTTCAGCCGCCTCGAGCTGATCCAGCTGGCCGCCATCTGGTTGCTGGGAGGCTACGTGTTCGCGATCTCGGTCCCGACCGTCATCGACCGCTCGCTGTCCTTCTACATCCTGGAGAAACTGCAACAGCGTGGTGGTGGGATACGCGAAGACGCGTTCCGCCAGGTGTTCACTGAAGAGTACGTCCGCGAGCATCACCTGGTGGAAGTGCGCCTGACCGAGCAGCTGCAGTCCGGAACCGTGCAGATCCATGATGGTTGTGTGCGGTTGACCGCGCGCGGCGAGCGCCTCGCATCGTTCGGCCGCTTCTACCGGCAGAACCTGCTGCCGACCCACCGCCTGCTGATGGGGCAGTACACCGATGCGCTCACTGATCCTTTCCGCGACAGCCGGATGCCGTCCGACTACCGTTGCCAATAGCCTGGGTGCTGCTGGCGCATTGGTTTTTCCGTTGGTTCCTTGAAACGTTTCATGGATGACATGACCTCCACCTCTCCTCCCTTGCGCGCTACGCGCCGGGACCTGGCGATTGCCGGGATCCTGGTGCTGCTGTTGGGCGCTTCACTCGTATCGGTCGCCAAGCGATCGGACTATCAGACGTCGCTGCTGCGCCAGGCCTTCGCTGAGGACGCGGGATTCGACGCATCCGTACCACGTGAGGTGGTGGACGCACGTGATCTGGTGCGCGCGCAGCCGATCGCGCCTTCGCTGCTTTCGCTCGGGCAGGGGCTGAAGGACGACCCCTTGATCCAGCAACGCATGTGGGAGGCGCTGTATCCGGTTCGGTTCAGCGATACCGATACCCCACAGCGCCTGCTGAGGGCCGGTGATCCGCTGGTTGACCAGTGCCACGTCCAAGGGAGGAGTGGAGATGTCGTTCTTGCCGACTGCCGCTGAACCAGGGCGCCGTGCGGCGCTGGCCATGCTGGTCTCCATTCTTCTCTGCTATGGCCTGGCCGCCGTAGGCCTGGCGGGCTGGCCGGTGCAGGTGGCATTCGGCACGGTCGTGCTCAGCGCGCTGCTCGCCCTGCCAGCCGTGCGTGACCTGCGTACCGCGCCTCTGGTCCTGGCCGTTCTGGTGCTGGTGTTGATCGCGCTGGGAAGCCCCACCGATGGCTGGGACCCGCGTTCGATCTGGCTCTTCCATGCCAAGCGGATCTACCTGGAGGGCACGTTGTACGCCCAGCTGGATGATTACGCGCCGTGGAGCCACAACGACTATCCCGCACTGGTTCCGTTGTTGATGGCCAGTGCAGCAGGTTTGGCCGGGCACTGGAACGAACTGCTGCCCAAGGCGGTGGCACCGCTGCTGCTGCTGCCGGCACTGCTGCTGATTGCCCCGAGTTTCCGATGGCGCTGGTGCGGAATGCTGTTCGCATTGCTGCTGCTGCGCCTGGGGCGTGACATGCTGATCAACGGCTACATGGATCCGCTGGTGGCGGTCTATGCCGTCGCTGCCGTGGCGACAGCGGTGCGTCACCGCATGTCTGGGAAGCATGGTGGTGGTCGAGAGCTGGTCGCATTCACCCTGCTGGTGGCCGTGCTGTCGATGTTGAAGAATGAGGGTGCGGTGCTTGCGGCTCTGTTGACGGCCGTGGTACTGGGCGAAGGCGTGCTGCGTGAGCGCCGCCTGGGCTGGCGCATCCTCCTGGCCGCGGTTGTGGCCCTGCTGCCACTGCTGGCATGGAAGCTGGCCGTCGGGCAGGCAGGGGTTGCCAATGACCTGGCGGGAAGCGACATGAAGGCGCAGCTGTTGGCGCGGCTTGGCAGCGAGGGCGGTGCCAAGCCGATCGTCGGGCGCCTGCTGCTGGATGTGTGGGTGCTGGTGCCGCTGCTGGTGCTGGCGGTGCTCTGGCGTCCGGTGCTGCGGGTTCCGGCGGCATCGGCCGCCGTGCTGGCGGCGCTGGCGTACGCAGCGGTGCTGTTCCTGGTCTACCTGGGAACGCCGCATGACCTGGACTGGCACCTGCGCACCAGTGTCGACCGTGTCCGCATGCCGGTGACACTGCTGCTGGGGTTTGCGGTGTTGCTGGCGCTGGAACATCGCGTCGCGGCGAAGATGCCGGGGACGCGCTGAGGCGCAACGCGCCGTGGCGTCATGCTGCGGCGCATCCCAGCCGTATGCGGTCGTAGCGCTAGAATGCGCTCATTCTTCCCGTGTGGGGCTGTAGAAATGGAACACGTGACTTCCACCGACAAGCGTGGCAAGCGCTTCGCCACCGCAGCGCAGGCGCTGGAGGGCGTGGTCGCCGATGGCCAGACGCTGGCCGTGGGTGGCTTCGGCCTGTGCGGCATTCCCGAGGCATTGATCGCCGCGCTGCGCGATAGTGGTGCCAAGGGCCTGACCGTGATCTCCAACAATGCCGGGGTCGATGGTTTCGGCCTGGGCCAGCTGCTGGAAACCCGGCAGATCAAGAAGATGATTTCGTCCTACGTGGGCGAGAACAAGGAGTTCGAGCGCCAGTTCCTGGCCGGTGAGCTCGAGCTGGAATTCAATCCGCAGGGCACCCTGGCCGAGCGCTTGCGTGCCGGCGGTGCAGGTATTCCAGCGTTCTTCACCGCCACCGGCTATGGCACGGTGGTGGCCGAAGGCAAGGAAACCCGCGAGTTCGACGGCAAGCACTACGTGATGGAAACCGCGCTGCGCGCCGACGTGGCGCTGGTCAAGGCGTGGAAGGCCGACGAGGCCGGCAACCTGGTGTTCCGCAAGACCGCTCGGAATTTCAACCCGGCCTGTGCGATGGCCGGCAAGGTCTGCATCGCCGAGGTCGAGGAGATCGTGCCGGTCGGCGCCATCGATCCGGACCAGGTGCACCTGCCGGGCATCTACGTGCACCGCATCGTGCACAACGCACATCCTGAAAAACGCATCGAACAGCGCACCATCCGCGCGGAGGGCAACTGACATGGCGTGGACCCGTGACGAGATGGCGGCACGCGCCGCCCGCGAACTGACCGATGGAGCGTACGTGAACCTGGGCATCGGCCTGCCGACCCTGGTCGCCAACCACATCCCTGAAGGCGTGGACGTGTGGCTGCAGTCGGAGAACGGCCTGCTCGGCATCGGCCCGTTCCCGACCGACGCCGAAGTGGACGCCGACCTGATCAATGCCGGCAAGCAGACCGTGACCGCACGCGCCGGTGCCAGCTATTTCGGCAGCCACGACAGCTTCGCGATGATCCGCGGTGGCCACGTCAACCTGGCCATCCTCGGCGCCATGCAGGTCACCGACAAGGGCGACCTGGCCAACTGGATGGTGCCCGGCAAGATGGTCAAGGGCATGGGCGGCGCGATGGACCTGGTGGCCGGCGTGCAGCGCGTGGTTGTGCTGATGGAGCACACCGCCAAGAACGGCGAGCACAAGATCCTGGCCGAATGCACGCTGCCGCTGACCGGCGTCGGCGTGGTCGACCGCATCATCACCGACCTGGCCGTGTTCGACGTCACCGATGCTGGTCTGGTGCTGGTAGAAGCGGCGCCGGGTGTCAGCGATGACGAACTGAAGGAAAAAACGGGCGTGGCGTTCGCGCGCCGCTGACGTTCCGGGGCGGCCTTCGGTCGCCCCCCCTTTCCCTTGGGGCGCCCATGCTGTTCCCCCACGACCTTCCCGATGCCGACGTCCGCCACCTCCCGGCCTGGCTGTCTCCCGCCGAGGCCGATGCCTTGCAGCGCGATCTGCAAGCCGGCCTGCCGTGGGAGGTGCATCGCATCCGCATGTTCGGCGGCTGGGTGGATTCGCCACGGTTGAGCTGCTGGATAGGTGATCCGCAGGCGCGCTATCGCTACTCGGGGGCAGAATTCGTGCCGCACCCGTGGCCGCCGTCCCTGCAGGGCATGCGCGAGCGCCTGCAGGACGATGGCTTCGGCCGCTTCAACAGCGTATTGCTGAACCGCTATCGCAGCGGCGGCGATTACATGGGCTGGCACAGTGACGACGAACCCGAACTGGGCCCGGCGCCGGTGATCGCCTCGCTGAGCCTGGGCGCGGCACGGCGCTTCCTGCTGCGCCGGCGAGACGATACGGCGCGCAAGGCGGAGTATCTGCTCGGCCATGGCGACCTGCTGGTAATGGCCGGGCAGACCCAGCGTTATTACCAGCACGCGCTGCCGAAGATGGCGCGCGTGCAGGGCGAGCGGATCAACCTGACGTTCCGCTGGATTGCGCCACGCTGATCGATCAGCGCGTGACGGTCGGCCGGTCGGCCTGCCCGCTCACCAGCGTCCAGCCCACCACGTCCTGCGCCAGCTGCTGCAGGCCACGTTCGAAGGCGGCGGTGACGGCCGGCACGTCGGTACTGCCGACCGGCTGTGCCTGGCGGAAGGTACGGTCGGCCACCACGCGCTGGTCGGCGACGTGGATCAGCTTGGCGTTGACCTCGATCACCACCGTCGGCGTGGCCTGGCCCTGGTAGTCCGACTCGAAGCGGCGCACGTCGGTGGACAGCTTGTAGTCGGCGCGGATGCCGGCGGTGCTGCGGGCGACGCCGTGGATGCGCCCGGAATCCTCAAAGCCGCGCAGCAGGGTGTCCTCGATCATGTCGGTGGCCGGCTGGGCCCAGCTGGCGCCCTTGTAGATCTCCAGCTGCGATGGCGTCGGCCGCACGTTGATGCGCGGGCTGTCGACCATGCGTGCGGCGCTGGGCTTGGCCAGTACCAGCTGCCAGCTGGCCTGTGGCCACGCCGGGTCGGCCTTCACCTGCACCGAGGGCGAGTACAGCGTCACCGCGGTTTTCTCGCTGCTGCCGAGGATGGAGCAGCCGCCCAGCAGGGTGACCATCGAAGTAGCCAGCAGCAGGCGCGGAAGGGTGGTCGGGCTCATTTGGGTTCGAACTCCTTCGGTGCGTCGCGGCCCAGCAGGTAGCGCGCGGGGTTGTTCTCGAGGCGGTCGCTGACCCGGCGCAGGTCGCGGATCAGGCCGCGCAGTTCGGTCAGCGTCGGGCCCAGCTGGCCGAGGCCATCGTTGGCGAAGCTGTTGATCGCGGCGCGGTTCTCGCCAAGGATCGAATCGGCGTTGCCGGCGGCCGAATCGAGCTTGGCCAGGGTGCCGTCGAGCTTGTCGATGATGCCCGGCAGCTGCTGCACCAGGTTCCTGTCCAGGCGCTCGATGGTGCCGTTGGTGGTCTTCAGCGTGGTGTCCAGGCTGCGGGCGGCATCGCGCGCGCTGAGCAGCAGCGCCTGCGTGCCCTGGTCGCGGTCGGCCAGGCCACCGCTGATCGTCTCCAGGTTGGCCAGCGTCGCGTTGATCGAGGCCACGTTGCGGTCGCTGAGGATCTGGTCCATGCGCTCGACGATGCGGTTGGCGACGTCGGTGATGTTCTGCAGCGCCGACGGCGTGGTCGGGATGATCGGGGCCGGGTCCTTGTTGACCGTGGTCAGCGCCGGCGACTGCGGCGTGCCGCCGCTGAGCTGGATGATCGACGGGCCGGTCAGGCTGGTGATCGCCAGCTTGGCACGGGTATCGGTCTTGACCGGGGTGGTCGAGTTCAGGCGGATGCGTGCGACCACCTGACGCGGGTCGTCAGGCACCAGGTTCAGTTCGATGATCGAACCGACCGCGATGCCGTTGTACTGCACCGGGCTGCCCACCGACAGGCCGGTCACCGCCTCGCGGAACACCACGCGGTATTCCTGCCAGGTGCGGTCGGAGGAGTACTTGGCCGCCCACAGGCCGAAGGCCAGCAGGGCCAAGCCGGTGATCAGGGTGAACGCGCCGATCAGCACGTAGTTGGCTTTGGTTTCCATGGCTCAGGCACTCTCGATCTGTTCGCCGCGCGCGGCACGCGCACGCGGTCCGTGGAAGTATTCCTGGATCCACGGATGATCCAGTTTCTCGATGTCCGGCAGTGGCGCGTTGGCCACCACTTTGCGGTCGGCGATCACCGCCACCCGGTCGCAGATGGCGTACAGCGTGTCCAGGTCGTGGGTGATCAGGAACACGGTCAGCCCCAGCGCCTCCTGCAGGGTCTTGATCAGGCGGTCGAACGCGGCCGCACCGATCGGGTCGAGGCCTGCGGTCGGTTCATCCAGGAACAGCAGCGGCGGGTCCAGCGCCAGCGCGCGGGCCAGGCCAGCGCGCTTGCGCATGCCACCGGACAACTGCGATGGCAGCTTGTTGATCGCATCGGCGGGAAGGCCGGCCAGCTTCACCTTCAGCAGCGCCAGCTCGTAGTGCCAGCGCTCGGGCAATTCGCGGTGGTGTTCCTTCAAGGGCACCTGCACGTTCTCGCCCACGGTCAGCGATGAGAACAGGGCGCCGTCCTGGAACAGCACGCCGGTATTGCGTTCGATGTGCAGGCGGCTCTCGGCGTCGTCGGCACGCGCATCGCGGCCCAGCACTTCGATCTGGCCGGCGTCGGGCGTGCGCAGGCCCAGGATCGAGCGCATCAGCACCGACTTGCCGGTGCCCGAGCCACCCACCACGCCCAGGATCTCGCCACGGCGCACGTCCAGGTCCAGGTCTTCATGCACGATCTGGCTGCCGAAGCGGTTGACCAGCCCGCGCACGCGGATGGCCAGGTCGTGGCCGTCGCCGTCCTGCATGGGTATTTCTTCGGGAGTCGGATGCGTGCTCATGTCACCAGTCCATGTGCATGAACCACAACGCCGCGAAGGCGTCGATGATGATCACCAGCGAGATCGTCTGCACCACGCTGGAGGTGGTGCGTTCACCGACCGACTGCGCCGTGCCTTCCACCTTCAGCCCTTCCAGGCAGCCGATCAGGCCGATCACCAGCGCAAACACCGGCGCCTTCGACAGGCCGACCAGCATGTGCCGCACCTCCATCGTCTCGTGCATGCGCGCGATGTACATCTGCGGCGGGATGTCGAGGTCGAACGCGCCGACAGTGATGCCGCCGGCCAGGCCCGCGATCATCGCGATGAAGGTCAGCAGGGGCAGGGTGACCAGCAGCGCCAGCAGGCGTGGCAGCACCAGCAGGTCGATCGGATCCAGACCCAGCGTGCGCATCGCGTCGATTTCCTCGCGCGCCTTCATCGCGCCGATCTGCGCGGTGAACGCACTGGCGGTGCGGCCGGCCAGCACGATCGCGGTCAGCAGTACCGCGAACTCGCGCAGGAAGGCGATGTTGACCAGCTCGACCACGTAGATCTCGGCGCCGAAGTCGCGCAGGATGGTCGAGCCGAGAAAGGCGATCACCGCGCCAACCAGGTAGGACAGCAGCGCCACCAGCGGTACTGCGTCCAGCCCGACCTGCTCCATCTGGTGGACGGTGGCGGTCAGGCGGAAACGGCGGGGCTCCTTGACCAGGCGTGCTGCCTTGACCAGGTTCTCGCCGAGGAAACTGCACAGCGCCTTGATGTTGTGGCCAGTGGCATGGACGCTGACACCGAGCCGTTCCAGCGCCGCCAGCACGCCGAAATCGCGCTTGGGCCGGGGCCGGTCGTCGGCCACTTCCTCGATGGTGCAGACCAGTGCCTGGTGGTCCGGCCGGAACTGCAACGCGTCCTCGCCAAGGTCGGCGCGATGCGCTACGCGCAGTACCTGCAGCACGCCGGCCGAATCCATCTTCTCGATGCCGGTGGCGTCGATGCCGGTCAGCGTGTCGGGAACGCCGCGCAGGACTTCGGCCGCGGCCAGCGCGGTCTTCAAGGTCCAGGTGCCGGACAGGCGGATCAGGCCCGGGTCATGGGCATCCTGTTCGAGCTGGGGGGCGTGGTTCGGGGTCACTTGGGCCATTCGGGTCGCAGCATAACCGTTCTGTCTGGGGCATCGCGTCGAACCCGGATGAATTTATCCAGTGCGGCCCGGCAGTAGGTAATACTACGGCGCATGTCCGCAGACGCTCACACGATCCCCACGCCCCAGGCCACCTACGCGCAGCGCGTGGCCTTTGTTTCCGAGATCGCCGGACGCCTGCACAGCTACGGCACCACGGCCCAGCGCCTGGAAACGGCAGTGGTGGCACTGGCCCGCCAGCTCGATCTGGATTGTGAACCGTGGTCGAATCCCACCGGTATCATCCTCAGTTTCAGCGACCCGGCACAGGCGATCGGCTCCAGCGACATCACCCGCGTGATCCGCCTGGCACCCGGCGAGAACGACCTGCACAAGCTCAGCGTCGCCGACCATATCGCCGAGGAAGTGGCCAACGGGCGGATGAGCATTGCCCAGGGCCACACCGCACTGCGCCAGTTGGACAAGGATCCGGGCCGGCGCGGCAAGCTGCGCACCATTCTTTCATTCACCCTGGGCGCGGCCGGCGTGGCCGGCATGTGGAAGCTGCCGTGGCTGGACATCGCCACCGCCGGTGTCATCGGGCTGATGATCGGCCTGCTCGGCATGGTCACCGACCGTCGCCCGGCCACCCGTGAAGCGGCCGAGGCGCTGGCGGCGCTGCTGGCCGGCATGGTCGCAACCCTGGTCGCGTCCTTTGTCGGCGCACTCAACCTCAACACGGTGATCATCGCCTCGCTGGTGGTGCTGCTGCCGGGCATGTCGCTGACCAATGCGGTCAATGAACTCGCCAGCCAGCATTGGGTCTCGGGTACCGCGCGCTTTGCCGGCGCGTTGACCACCATCATGAAGCTCAGCGTGGGCGCGATGATCGCGGTGACCCTGGCCGATGTACTCGGCCTGGACCCGGTGATCCGCGCCACGCGGCCGCAGGGGCCGTGGGTGGAGTGGGGTTCGCTGCTGACCGCGGCATTCGCCTTCGCGATGCTGTTCAAGGCCAACCGGCGCGATTACCCGTGGGTGATCGCGGCCTCGGTGGCGGGTTACGCGATCTCCAAGTTCGGCGGGCACGCCTGGGGCGCGCCGGCCGGCATCTTCCTGTCAGCGATGCTGCTGACCGCCGGTGGCAATCTGTTCGGCCGCCTCGTTGGCCGCCCAGGAGCGATCATCCGCCTGCCCGGCATCATCATGATGGTGCCCGGAAGCACCAGCCTGCGCGGCGTGCTGACCCTGGTCCAGCAGCAGGACGTTGGCGCGGGCCAAAGCGTGTTCCTCACCGTGCTCAACGTGGTGATGGCGCTGGTGGCCGGCCTGCTGTTCGGCAACCTGCTGATGCCGGCGCGCAAAACCCTGTAGGTGTGGACCGTTGGCCCGCACACCGAAGAATGAAAAACGCCGGCTTCCGCCGGCGTTTTTCATTGCATCCCGGTCCGGCCTCAGGCCTTCTTGATCAGGAAATCTTCCGGCTTCTTGTTGCCCTTGGCGGTCAGCTCGGCCATCCAGCGCGGCTGCTTGCCACGACCGGTCCAGGTTTCCTTGGGGTTGGCCGGGTTGCGGTACTTCGGGGCAACCTTGCCCAGCTTGCGGCCGGCGGTCTTGGACGGTGCCTTGGCTGCCGGGGCGGCTTTGCGCGCGCGCGGGGCCGGGGCGCCGCCGAACAGTTCTTCGATGGTGTAGCCCTCGGTCTTGGCCAGCTTGGTCAGCTGGGCCCGGACCTTGGTGATTGGCCGGCGCTTGGCGACGATGGTCTGCTGCTTCTTGGCGGTACGGATCAGGGCGCCCAGCTCGCGTGCCGACAGGCCGGTCAGGTCAATGCTCATTTACGGTTACTCCGGAAACTAAAATGTGGACGGGACGAGCCAGTCCATGGCGTCGCGGGACAGAATAAAGATGAATTAATCACAGCACAAATGCAGGCGGGTCATGGCCTGGCAGCATCCCGGCTGCATTGCGTCGATTTTGACCGGATTATGTCCGCTGCAATATTGCTCAACTGGGCGACAGGCAAAAAAAGACCGGGGCGTGCCCCGGTCTTCTCCTGATCAGCCCTGCAGTCGCTGCAGCAGGGTGGCCTTGTCCAGGCTTTCCGCTTCGCTGGCGCGGCGCGAGCGGTACTCGTAGGTACCGGCGCCCAGGCCGCGCTCGCTCACCACCACGCGGTGCGGAATGCCGATCAGTTCCATGTCGGCGAACATCGCGCCCGGGCGCAGGCCACGGTCGTCCAGCGCGGCATCGAGGCCGGCGTCGCGGAGTTCCTGCAGCAGGCTGGCAGCAGCATCGGCCACGGCGGCGTCGCCCTTCGGGTTGATCACGCACACCACCACCTGCCACGGCGCCATCGCGTCCGGCCAGATGATGCCGGCATCGTCATGGTTCTGTTCGATCGCGGCAGCCACCACGCGCGAGATACCGATGCCGTAGCAGCCCATCGCCATCACCGCCGCCTTGCCGTTCTCGTCCAGCACGGTGGCATCCAGCGCTTCGGCATATTTGCGGCCGAGCTGGAACACGTGGCCGACTTCGATGCCACGGGCGATCTTCAGTTCGCCACCGTCCAGCGCGCGGTCACCGGCACGCACGTTGCGGATGTCGGCCACTTCCGGTTCCGGCAGGTCGCGGCCCCAGTTGACCCCGGTCAGGTGGAAACCGACTTCGTTGGCGCCGACGACGAAGTCGGACATCGCGGCCACTTCGCGGTCGGCGACCACGCGGATGGCCTTGGCCGGGGCGACCGGGCCGAGGAAGCCCGGCACGCTGCCCAGGTACTCGGCGATTTCCGCCTCGCTGGCGAAGCGCTGCTCGTCCAGGCCGGCGACCTTGGCCAGCTTGATCTCGTTGACCTCATGGTCGCCGCGCACCAGCACCAGCACGAACTGCTGTGCTTCGCCTTCACCGGCGATCAGCGCCACCGACTTCACCGTGCGCTGCAGCTCGATGCCGAGCAGCGCCGCGACGTCCTCGCAGGTTTTCTGGGTAGGGGTGTCGACCTTGCGCATGGCTTCACTGGCAGCCGCGCGCGGTGCCGGATCGGCGGCGATCGCCGCTTCCATGTTCGCGGCGTAGTCCGAACCGGTGGAGAACACAAGCGCGTCTTCGCCGGAATCGGCGATGACGTGGAATTCCTGCGAGGCATCGCCACCGATCGCACCGGAGTCGGCCTGCACCATGCGGAAGTCCAGGCCGAGGCGGGTGAAGATGCGGCTGTAGGCCGACTTCATGTTCTCGTATTCGCGCACCAGGCACTCATCGTGCAGGTGGAACGAATAGGCATCCTTCATCAGGAATTCGCGCGAACGCATCACGCCGAAGCGCGGGCGGATCTCGTCGCGGAACTTGGTCTGTACCTGGTAGAAATTCACCGGCAGCTGCTTGTAGCTGGACAGCTCGCTGCGCGCGAAGTCGCAGGCGGCCTCTTCGGCGGTCGGGCTGTAGCAGAACACCTGGTCCTTGCGGTCCTTGATCTTCAGCAGCTGCGGGCCGAACTTCTGCCAGCGGCCGGTCTGCTCCCACAGTTCCTTCGGCTGGATGGTCGGGATCTGGAATTCCACGGCACCGGCGCGGTCCATTTCCTCGCGCACGATGCGTTCAACCTTGCGCAGCACGCGCAGGCCCAGCGGCGACCAGGTGTACAGGCCCGATGCCAGCTTGCGGATCATGCCCGCGCGCAGCATCAGCCGGTGGCTGGTGAGCTCGGCGTCGCTGGGGGTTTCCTTGGTGGTGTGCAGGTGGAACTGGGAGAGGCGCATCGTCGGCTTCGGATAACGGCAGAGACGCCTATTCTGCCAGCCCGGCCGGGGAGAGGGGTATCGGCAGGGCTGCGCCCTGCACCCCCAGTAGTGCCGGCCGCTGGCCGGCAACCTCAGAAGCAACTGCCGAAGCAACAGCGGGCTTCCCGTGGGATGGCGGGGTGGGTCCGGTTGCGGGAGACGCCGTAAACCCATCCATGAAGTGACCCCCGAGACTTGGACGGGGTCAGGCGGCCGATTGGGCCCGCTCCCGGTACTCTACCGGGCTCAGACCTTTCAGTTTCAGTTTGATGCGCTCCTGGTTGTAGTACTGGATGTATTCCACCAGCCCAGCC